>JAGWBK010000012.1:18615-103592 GCA_021295915.1 Dehalococcoidia bacterium | reverse complement strand
GCTGCTCAAGCGGATGACCCGTTCGATTGGCGCGGATATGCGCGTGTGGATGGGGCGGCTGCTTCTGGTATTGGTCGGCCTGGTAGCTGCGATGATCTCCATGATCTCGCCTGATTCGATATTCGCACTGGTCTCGTTGGCGTGGGGCGGAATGGGTGCCACGTTCGGCCCCGTCGTAATTCTGGCTCTGTACTGGCGCCGGTTCAACGTGTGGGGCGCACTGACCGCGGTCGCCGCCGGCGCCAGCGTTCCGGCACGACGGACTTGTGGGTCTGACCGAATCATTAGGCTTCGGCGCGGCGGTGAACCGCTTGCAGGAAGTGGGCGTGTGGAACGTGAACCCCGCCTTGCCGGGCTTCGTAATCGCCACGCTGCTGGCGATAGGAATTACGATGCTCACCGCGCCGCCGCCCGATGATATAGTCAAACAGTTCGACGACGTGAACTCGCCGGATTGGCAAGACCGGATTCCGGGCGAGGCGAGCGCGGCGCAGTAGCTTCGGACTGCGCGATTTGCGCCCTTCTGATATGCTTCGATTAGGCTAATGTTGGCGGCGGGCATAGCTACGGTCTGTCGGCGAGTTGCATCATTAATAGGAGAAGATCAATGAGCAGGCCACACGGATTGCTTCGAGCCGGATACCCCTATCTGAGGACACTGGGTATGCGGCGAGTGACGAACTTCCCGTCGGACATCGCGTTTCCGGATGGCGACGAAATGGCGTACATCCTGATGAGGTCCGAGGGCGCGTCTACGGTCAGAATATGGCCGGTTGACGACGCGGATGCGCTGACCGACGACCTGAAGGGATTCGGCAGCTACGGTACGGGCGACGGCCAGATGGTGTGGCCGGTGCAACTCATCACCGATGGGAATGGCCACCTGTACGTGAGCGACGAGGCGACTCACCGCATCACCAAGTTCGACAAAGAGGGTGAGTTCATCTCCAGGTTCGGCACCCGTGGCGACGGCGACGGAGAGTTCAACGGGCCCACGGGCATCGCGTTCGACCCTGACGGCAACCTAGTCGTGGTCGACTCTCAGAACCATCGCGTGCAGAGGTATTCCGAGGACGGCAAGTATCTCGGCGGCTTCGGGTCGCACGGCACCGGGCCGGGTCAGTTCGACCTCCCTTGGGGAATCCACGTCGACGAGCTTGGCGACATATACGTCGCAGACTGGGGCAACAACCGCTTCCAGGTGTTCAGCCCCGATGGCGAAGTGAAGAACGTCGTGGGCACGTCCGGCACTGGCGAGGCCGAGTTCGACAGGCCGACAGGTATCGCGGTCGATGCGCACGGTGACATATACGTCGCAGACTGGGGTAACAACCGCGTGCAGATGTTCAACTTGGAGGGTCACTATCTGTGGAGCTTCCGCGGAGACGCAACGCTGTCTCGGGTCGCGCGCCAGTACATGCTGACCAACGCGGTCTCCAACCGGCTCCGCGAGATGGGGCGCATCGAGCAGGAGAAGTACCTGCGTAAGCCCAGGTCGGTCAGGGTCGACAGCGAGTTCCGGCTCTTCAACCGCGTCCAGATCTACCAGAAAGACGTGATAGAGCTCGACCGCACTCAGTATGCCGGGCCCCTGCGCAACCCCACCCTAGAGGTCACGTAAGCCGGGCACACAGGCACGTCCAAGCGTAATTCTTGATGATATAGTGGCAGGCAGCCTGAAGACTGCCTGCCATTCTTCATCTCTTGGCGGTGTTTACTGAGTTTGAGAGTTATAGAGACGACGTTTTGAATTCGACACTGACCATCCCGAAAGAAAAGGTTGCGTCCTTCTGCCAGGCGTGGGGAGTCCGGCGGCTGGCAATCTTCGGCTCGGCTCCATCGACGTATTGGTCGAATTCGAGCCTGACCGTATCCCAGGGCTCCTTCGGATCGCGCGTATGGAGCGGGAACTGTCCCATCTGTTTCAGGACAGATATGTCGATCTTCGCACACCCGGTGACTTGAGTCCCTATTTCAGAGAGAAGGTCCTCAAGGAGGCGGAAGTGCAGTATGAACGAGAGGGATAGTGTTCGCCTTCGGCATATGCTGGACGCGGCACACAGTGCCCTGTCGTTTGCGCAAGGTCGGACACGAGACGATCTTGATCAAGACGAGATGCTCGTTTTCGCACTTACGAAGGCTGTAGAGATTGTGGGAGAAGCCGCCAATCAAGTATCGTCGGCAACTCGGGATGAGCTGTCTACTATCCCATGGCCAGACGTAGTAGGCATGCGCAACCGTCTAGTTCATGTTTACTTCGATATTGATCTGGATGTACTTTGGCAGACCGTCGCAGAGGACCTCCCCATGCTGATTGATTTGGTAGAGCCACTTGTTCCGCATATTGAGAGCACTTAATCTCCCGGAGAGACCCGCGCATGAACGATACCTGTGACACACCCAGAGCCCTTTCCAACATCCGTATATGCGACTTTACCGGCCAGCTTGCCGGCGCCGGGGCGACCCGTGTACTCGCGGCGTTCGGGGCGCAGGTGATCAGGGTCGAGGACAGGCTCAGGCAGGGCCAGTGGGACATCTTCAGGGGCAACGGCCCGTGGATGGATGACCGGCGGGGCATCAACCTCGGCGGCACGTTCAACAACCACAACATCGAGAAGCTGGGCGTCACTCTGGACATGCGCAAGCCCAAGGCCAAGGCCATCCTCGAAGAGCTGATCTCGGTCAGCGACGCCGTGACCGAGAACTTCTCGAAGGGTGTGCTGGATCGGTGGGGCCTCTCCTACGAGGAGATGGTCAAAATCAAGCCCGATATCATCTACGTGTCCAACTGCGGATTCGGCCACGTGGGGCCGTACTCTGAGTACAAGACCTGGGGACCGATCGTGCAGGCAGTGTCCGGCCTGACGTTCCAGTCTGGGTTGCCCGATATGCCTCCGGCCGGTTGGGGGTACTCGTACATGAATCACACGGGCGGATACCTGATGGCTATCGCCCTGCTGATGGCGCTCTATCATCGTCACCGTACTGGCGTTGGTCAGTGGATAGACATGTCCTGCACCGACGGCGCCGCTGCCCTCAACGGCCCGGCGATCCTCGACTATACGGTGAACGGTAACCCAGCTAGGCGGCCCGGCAACCCCAACAGCAACCGCAGCATCTATCCGAAGATGGCCCCACACGGCATCTACCGCTGCGAGGGAGACGACAACTGGGTCGGCATCTCGGTACGGAACGACGACGACTGGGCAGCACTCTGCGAAGTAATCGGAGCCGACGGCATGGCGTCCGATAGCAAGCTTGCCACGGTTGATGGGCGCATCGAACATCACGACGCGATCGACGAGCGGATCGAAGCATGGACGTCGGTCAGATCGCCCATGCAGGCGATGGAGGCTCTGCAGGCGCGTGGAGTTCCCGCCGGAGCGGTACAGCGCCCCGTCGACCGCATCGACAACGATCCCAACACGAAAGAGTGGGGACTGTTCCCGACGGTCGAGCATCAGGCGATGGGCAAGGTCAGGGTGGACGGAATGCCGATCAAGTTGTCGGAAACACCGGCACGGATCAAGAAGGGCGGCCCGACGCTTGGCCAGCACAATCAGGAGGTCTTCGCCGAAGTGCTTGGGATTGAACAGGCAACTGTCGATGCCCTGACCGAAGAGGGGGTCTTCTAGCGTGCAGCGTCACTTTGAACAGGGCATTCTCGACGGAGTCCGCGTGCTTGAGGTGGGCGGCGAGATCGGCGCATGGTGCGGGAAGCTCATGGGCGATGTGGGCGCCGACGTGATCAAGGTAGAGCCTCCGACGGGCGATCCCACAAGGGCCTACGAGCCGTTCTACGAGAACGAGCCCGGTCCTGACAGGAGCCTGTTCTTCTGGCACTACAACACCAGCAAGCGGAGCGTCACGCTCGACCTGGAGCAGGACGGCGGACGCGAGGTCTTCATGCGGCTGGCTGCACAGGCCGACGTCGTTGTGGACAGCCACCCTCCCGGGTACATGGACTCGATAGGCCTGGGCTACGAAGCTATCTCGAAAGAGACACCGGGCCTTGTCATGGCGTCCATCACCCCGTTCGGGCAGTCGGGGCCGTATAGCGACTACGCGAGCACCGACCTTACCGCCCTGGCATTAGGAGGCCCAGTGTGGAGTTGCGGCTACGACGACCACTCCATCCCTCCGGTTAGAGGGGGAGGTAATCAGGCGTACCACATAGTCTGTCACTTCGCGATCATGGGCGTGCTGACTGCGCTGATCCACCGGCAGTTCACCGGCATCGGTCAGTACATAGACGCCAACATGCACGCCGCCGCAAACGTCACCACTGAGGGCGCGAGCATCAACTGGCTCGTGGCCGAAGACACGGTGCAGAGGCAGACAGGCAGGCACGCGTCGGTCGTGCCGACGGCTGACGGTCAGGCGCTGTGTCGAGACGGTCGCTACGTGAACGTGGGCATCGGAGCCCGGACCGAAGAGCAGTGGATTCACCTGCTGTCGTGGCTGCAGGAAGAGGGGCTGATAGAAGACCTCGGCGAGTTCCTCGACTATCCGAGCCGGGAGGCGATGCGGCGCGGAGACAGGGAAGCACGTGAGCAGCAGAGGCGTGTGGCGGAGGTCATGCGCGAACTGGCCCGGAGAACGGACGCAGACGTCCTGTTCAAGCGGGCACAGGCGCTTGGATTCCAGTGGGGAATAGTCAACTCTCCTGAAGATGTGCTTGAAGACCCTCACTTCCAGGCGCGCGGATTCCCCGTGGAAGTAGAGCATCCTGACCTGGGCAAGAGCTTCGTGTACGCTGGTGCGCCGTACCAGTTCCCCGAGTCGCCGTGGGCGATTAGCCGCCGTCCTCCACTGCTGGGTGAGCACAACAGGGAGGTCTACGTGGACGAACTGGGGATGTCCACAGAGGAGTTGCAGAACTTTTGAGGCAGTAACGATTTTGTTGGAGCGGAAGTCCCCTCTCCCTGGGGGAGAGGGTTAGAGCCTGCCCCGGACTTGATCCGGGGGTGAGGGCGAAAACTCCGTCTATAAGACTGACCCCATCTCGAATCCTGCAACTCTGTTCTTGTGACGTTTTTCACGCATTGAACTGTCAGAATCTGACTGATTCGATTGTGCTTTTCTGAACAAAGTTGACATTCCGTCACAGTCGGCTACACTGAGTGCATAGGACACAGCAGTGGAAACCGGAGGCCGATCATGATATCGAATGTCATTCGAAGTCGAAGACCGGACGCCGAACCAGTCAAGCTGATGGGGTCATTCATGCCCTTCGCTGGCGTGCGGTACTATAAGCTCCTCACAAACGTCGACGCCGCGCTTGGTCAAGCCAAGATCGGATCCGTCGGCTGGCGGTCTGAACAGACCGTCAGCGAGCAGACTGCACCACGCGAGGCAGCTCCCGTATAACGTCTTTTGGATGATCGAGGACTGCCTTGCAACCACCGGGTGGGGTCCTGTTAAAGGACGCCCACCCGCTTTGTTTTCACTACCTCAGGCTGCGGAATGATGCGCGTATGTCTTCCGCGAGCAGCTGCGGCTCCTCAGCCGCGGCGAAGTGACCGCCGCTCGGCATCTCCGTGTAGCGTGCCAGGTTGTAGAACCGCTCGAGCCACTCCCTGGGTGGGTAGCTGATCTCCACCGGGAACTTGGCAAACGATGTCGGGACGGTCACCTGGTTGTCCGATGTAAGCTGCGACGGCGCCTTTCCACTTTCGTAGTACAGTCGCACCGACGAGCTTATCGTCTCCGTGGCCCAGTAGATTGTGAGGTGCGTCAGCAGCTCGTCCTTGCTGAACCGCGACTCGATATCGCCATTGCAGTCGCTCCAGGTGCGCCACTTCTCCACGATCCAGCCGGCCAGGCCAGCGGGCGAGTCGTTCAGACCGTACGACAGCGTCTGCGGCTTGGTGCGGTGTTGGTGTCCGTACGCGCCCTCTGCCTGCTGCCACCAGTCGCGGTGCGCTAGGAACTCCTTCTCAGCGTCTGAGAGCTCGTCTTCAGGTGGAATCGGGGACCCGCCGCCGGCCATATTCAGGTGGATCGCGCTCACCGTCTGAGGGAAGTTCAGTCCGAGCGTCGTCGTGATCTGCGCTCCCCAGTCGCCGCCCTGCGCGACGAAGTTGTCATAGCCCAGGCCCTCGGTCATCAGCGTGTTCCACAGTTCGGCGATGCGGATGGGGCTCATTCCCCGCTGCGTGGGCCGGTCGGAGAAGCCGTATCCGGGCATAGACGGGGCGACCACATCGAACGAGTGCGCAGCATCTCCCCCATGACTTGCAGGATCAGACAGCAGCGGGATGATCTTGAGCATCTCCGCGAAAGTGCTTGGCCACCCGTGCGTGATGATCAGCGGGATAGGGTCAGGGCCCTGTCCCTTAGCGTGAATGTAGTGGATACCCAGCCCGTCGACGTCGGCCCTGTAGTTGTCGAACTCGTTGATTCGAGCCTCATGGGCGCGCCAGTCGAAGCCGTCCTGCCAGTACTCGCACAGCTCACGAATGTACGCGAGACTGGACCCGTAGTCCCACGCGACGTCCTCCAACTCGTCCGGCCACCGCGTACGGCTGAGCCTGACCTTCAGGTCATCGAGGACATCGTCGGAAATGTGCACTTCATAAGGCTGGATGTTCATTCAGGAGCCTCCGGGGAGTTTTCTGCGTGTGGGGACTGGCCAGGTAGTCTGGTGATTAGAGGTCAAAGAGGTCGCTGACCGTACAGGAGAAGCCGGGAAGCACGTCAGCGCCGTCGAGGGAGTCGTTCTCGGTGAGCTTGGTCATCGAGATTCCTGGTCTGAAGACGTCAACTGAACGATCCTCAGGGTCCAGCACCCAAACCAGCCTAACGCCAAACAGGACCCACATACAGGCCTTGTCGAATACGCTCTCGAGGCGGTCTGAGGGTGACACAATCTCGACAACCAGGTCGGGTGGCTCTTCGAAGTAGCCCTTCAACCCGACACCAATGGGCAGCTTGTCGGCAGATATGAAGGCTACGTCCGGCTCTCGAACCATATCTGGGTCACGTTGCAGTAGGATGCCAGAATCGGTGCCGATAACTCGTCCTAATCTGCGAGGTCGGACAAACTCCATCAATGTGCTGATTACAATTGCGGCAACTTCACCGTGCTCTTCTCCAGAGGCCATACTTTCGCAAAAAACTCCTTGGATCAGCTCACCGCGAACGCCCTCGCTGTGAAGTCGTAGCAGGTCATCGGCCGTAAGCAGCTTTTCTTGAGTCGTAGTCATGATGTACACCTACAGCAGCTGACGTGGGGATTGGGTGATGTTGATGGCTATGGTGTTGGATCTTGGGACTGGAGAGATTATATCAAGGCGGAGATCAAGGGCGGGGACTTTGAACTTGGAGCTTGCGACCAATCCGGGCGAGCTCGGGGAGAATACCGGGGCGGCCAATTCCGAGGAAGCCTCGGTAGAATGATTGGGGTAGTCACGTATGCCACTCTCCACCAAAAACCTCGTCCAAGCTGACACTGAACCCCTCCAGCGTCGTGGACGTCACGGTATCGCCCTGCCCGTAGATTCCCTGTTCCACCAGTGTTCCATCACGCAGGAGCATGACCCAGACGATGCGGTTGGTGAGGTCAACGATCCAGTACTCTTGCACCCCGTGGGTGTCGTGACCATGCCGGCCCTCCTGATTTGGTGACCGGATTATACCAGCGGGTGGCGGGGAGAAGATTGGCTATCAGTCTGCAGACTGGTGCGGGACCTGCTCTGAGCTGGCGGAGATGGCCAGCCCCTCAGCCCGCCGTCCGACGGCCCTGATCAGCCCGCTGAAGATCCAGGCGTGGAAGGGGTACAGCGCGTACCAGTAGGCGAGTCCAAACAGGCCCCTGGGGATGAACGCCGCGGTTTGTACGAGTTCGCTTGAGCCGTCCAGACTCTCGGGCACCTCGTACTGGAGCCACGCCCGTCCGGGGAGCTTGATCTCGGCCCGCAGGCGCAGCAGGCGTTCGGGAACCAGGTCTTCTACTCTCCAGAAGTCGAGCCCGTCGCCGATGCGCAGCTCGTCGGGGTGGCGACGACCCCTTCGCAGACCAGCGCCTCCCAGAAGCCGGTCTATCATGCCGCGCAGCTTCCACGTCCAGTTTGCGAAGAACCAGCCGCGGCCTCCGCCTATACCTGTAAAGACACGGAAGACGTCGCTCGCCGGAGCGGCAACTGTACGCCTGCGACGCTCGACGATCATGCCGTGCCGGGACTCCAGCCGGACGGGCCCTTCGCTTCTGTCAGACACGCCAGCCGCGTCGCTCCACGAGGTGTCGATGCGACCCTCGTCGAGGTCCTGTGTCACTCGCCCTATGGCCGAGGCAAAGTCCTGCGGCTCGATGTGAGAGAAGAGTCTCCTTGCGAGGTCGTTCGTCACTACAACCTCGTTTCGGAGCCCTTCGACGAGCGCCTTGCTGATTGGGGCTGGTATGGGTGTCATCCAGTGTATCCAGTAGGACGACAGGCGGGGAGTCAGCACTGGAACAGGGAGCAGCATCCGTCTGAGCCCTCTGGCATTGGCGTAACCTAGCATCAGGCCCCTGTAGGTGGTCACGTCCTTGCCGCCGATCTCGATGGTGCGGCCGCGACTCTCCGGCGTACCGGGGGCTGCGACCAGGTAGTCCAGCAGGTCTTCCACCGCGATAGGCTGGATACGGGAGTAGATCCATCTCGGACAGACCATGACAGGCAGACGCTCGACAAGATGCCGGATCATCTCGAAGGAGATGCTGCCGGATCCCACGATCACGGCTGCCCTGAACTCGGTGACCGGAACGCCGGCCTCTCGGAGGGCGTCTCCTGTCTCCTGCCTCGAACGCAGATGCCTGGAGAGGAAGCGGTCCGACTTTCCCAGACCTCCCAGGTAGATGATGCTGTTGACGCCAGTCTGCCGGGCAGCCCGACCGAATGAGCGGGCGGTCCGAATGTCCGTATCGTGGAAGTCTGAGCCGCTGGACATGCTGTGGATCAGGTAGTACGCGGTGTCTACTCCATCCAGCGCCTCCAGCAGGGCCTCGTTGTCCAGGGCGTCGCCAACCGCGATCTCGACCCGGTCGGCCCATGGGCGTGAGAGCGCCCGCGACCTGCTGCGGACGAGGACTCGGACCCGGTGTCCCTGCCGCAGCAGACGAGGGACGAGCCTCCCACCGATGTAGCCGGTGGCTCCGGTAACTAGGACTGTACGGTGCTGCACCATCTGTGTTCCTGTCGTGGCTCGGGCCTATACATCAATTGTAGGTGCGGTCAGGTGAGCGCGCTGGGCCATTTTCCTGTTGTGCCGACTATACCAAACCTTTAGTATTGCGTCTGAATTTCGACGAAGGAAGAATCACATGGGCGCGCTGAGCGACATTACGGTACTGGATATGTCCCGCATACTGGCCGGGCCTTTCGGGACGCAGATCCTGGCGGACCTGGGAGCGACGGTCTGGAAGATCGAGTCCCCCTGGGGCGATGACACGAGAAGCTGGGGTCCACCGTTCGTGGGCACCGAGAGTGCGTACTACCTGTCTGCTAACCGGGGCAAGAAGAGCCTGATCGTCAACCTGAGAGACGAGCGGGGCCAGAAGATCATCCGTGGACTCGCCGAGCGCGCCGACGTACTTGTCGAGAACTTCCGCGTGGGCAACCTTGCCCGATACGGGCTGGACTACGAATCGCTCTCGAAGGTCAACCCGAAGGTCATCTACGCCTCGGTCACCGGCTTTGGACAGACTGGGCCGCGCGCCGCTGAGCCGGGCTACGACGCCGCCCTACAGGGCATGACCGGCATCATGAGCGTGACCGGCGAGGCCGATGGGCGACCGACCAAGGTCGGTGTGGCGTGGGTCGACATCCTGACAGGGTTGCATTCGACGATAGGCATACTGGCCGCGCTGCACGAGCGAGCGCTGAGCGGCAAAGGGCAGCACGTAGACGTGTCGCTGTTCGACGTCGGGATCGCATCGATGGCCAACCTCGCGCAGAGCTTCCTGGCGACAAACGAGGCCCCCGGCCGCATCGGCAACGCGCATCCGCAGGTCGTGCCGTACCAGGACTTCGAGGCGTCCGACGGCTTCTTCATGCTGGCCGCCAACAACGACGATCAGTTCCGACGGCTTTGCGACGTGGTCGGACTGCCTGAGCTTCCAGATGACGAGCGGTTCGTGGACAACGCCGCCCGAGTAGTCCACAGGGAACTGCTAGCGTCCATGCTGAACGACAAGATTAAACAGAACACACGCGAGCACTGGCTGACCGCACTCCAGGAGGCCGGCATCACGGTCACTTCGATCAACACGATCGCCGACGCGCTCGACGACCCGCAGGCCAAGGCGCGTAACGCAGTCTGGGACGTGGACCACCCCACCCTTGGCAGCGTCCAACTGCTGGGCAGCGCCCTGCAGCACTTGAGCAGGACGCCTGCGTCCTCCCAGGGCCACCCGCCGCTGCTGGGAGAGCACACCGAAGAAGTGCTGAGTGAGACACTCGGTATCTCCGACTCGGAGATCGAGTCGCTCCTCAGCGACGGCGTCGTCAAGGACCGCGAATAGAGGTCCTTCTCCCTTAGCGGGATGCAGGGTATGCAGATAGTGCTCTCAAACCTGAACCTCGGTCAACTAACCCCCTCTCCCTCAGGGAGAGGGCTGGGGTGAGGGTGAAAGGCGCGAATACATACCCTTCCAGTCCGCCGAGGAAAAGAAGGTTCTGGGAGCCATGACCGCATCCCCCCTCCAGGGCATCAGGGTAGTAGAGGTCGCCGAAGGCGTCGCTGGACCATTCTGCGGTCGAATGCTCGCGGCGTTCGGCGCGGACGTAATCAAGGTCGAACCTACTCCACACGGCGACCGGACACGTACCTTGGGCCCCCGGCTGTCCGATGTCGAGAAGTCTGAGGCGAGCACCCTCTTCCTGTACCTCAACATGGGGAAGCGAAGCGTCGCGCTCGACTCGCGTTCGGGTGACGGTGCTCAGGCGCTCAAACGGCTCATAGAGTCGGCGGACATACTCGTCGAGGACTGGAGCCCCGAGGCGCGGTCTGATATCGCACTGGATAGCGCCCTCGTAGAAAACCCGGGACTGATAGACCTGTCCCTCACGCCGTTCGGCACCAGCGGGCCGTACTCAGACTGGCGCAGCACTCCGCTAGTGAGCCTCGCGCTCGGTGGTTTTCTCTACCTGTCGGGTGACGAAGACCGCGAGCCGCTCATGCTGCCCGGCTATCAGTCCGAGTACCTGGCGGGCCTGCACGCGTACTCTGGAGCGATGGTGGCTCTGTGGAAGCGGGTCTCGACAGGACATGGCGGCAGGGTTGAAGTCTCCGAGATCGAGTCGCTCGCCGCGCTGCACCAGTTCACGACCGTCATGCACACGTACAGCGGCCTCGTGCGCAGCAGACATGGCAGACGGTGGGAGAATAAGGGTACGTATGGTCGCTACCCGATTACTGTGCTCCCGTGCAAGGACGGCTACGTGGCGTTCGCTGTCTCCACTGAAGGGCAGTGGGAGATGCTGTTCCCTATGCTCGGACGTGCCGAACTTCTGCAGGAGCCCCGATTCGATACCTTCCCCGAGAGGCGTAAGCACGCCAGCGAGATCGATTCCATCCTCATCGACTGGATGAAAGACAAGACCCGCGCAGAGGTGTTCGAGCTCGCGGCGGGTACGTGGTCTGAGCCAGCGTCGCCCCTCCTGGAACTCGGAGAGGTCCTGGAAGATAGACAGCTTGCCCACCGAAAACTGTTCGAGGAAGTTGATCACCCTGACGCCGGACCGCTCAGGTATCCAACCGTGCCGTTCAAAATGAGCGTGACCCAGCCGAGATTCACACGCGCCCCGAGACTGGGCGAGCACAAGCTTGAGGCTACTGAAGACGTAGGGGCAGGTTTCAAACCTGCCCCTACAGTGCAGCCGCTCACTCCTCACTCCTCTCCACTCTCTCCTCTTAATGGCATCCGAATCCTAGACCTCACCCGCGTCTGGTCCGGCCCGCTGGCCACCCGCATCCTGGGCGACTACGGCGCAGAGGTCATCAAGATCAGCGATCCTCGCATTCCGATAGACAGGCTGTCCGGCACCAACAATAAGCTCAATCGCAACAAGGTCAACCTGGCCCTCCGGCTCGATCACGAGGAGGGCCGCGAGCTGTTCCTGGACCTGGTCTCGACATCTGACCTCGTTGTCGAGAACTTCAGACCTAGGGTAATGCGCAACTTCGGCCTGACCTACGAGCGACTGCGCGAGGTGCGGCCGGACATAGTCATGTGCTCGATGCCCGGGTTTGGCACCACTGGTGAGTACGCCGACTACCCTGCGTTCGGCCCATCGGTCGAGGCGATGACCGGACTCTCCAGCATGATGGGCTACGAGGGCGGTGAGCCCAGAACGTCGTCGCTCGCCTATCCAGACCCTGTAGCTGGATTGAACGCAGTTGCTGCGATCATGACCGCCCTCCACCACCGCAGGCGGACCGGCGAGGGTCAGTTCATAGACCTGGCGCTCAATGAGGGGCCGATTTGCCAGATCGGCGAGCACATCGCGGCCTACTCACGAACTGGACATCAGCCGCCACGCACCGGCAACTCGCATCCGGTTCACGCTCCGTATGGCGTGTACCCAGCGGCGGGAGACGACGACTGGGTGACGATCTGTGTCCAGTCAGACACCGAGTGGCGAGATCTGTGCGGGTTGATGGCCAGGCCGGAGCTTGCGCATGATCCGAAGTTCAGCGAGGAGTCAGCCCGTCGCAGCAATCGCGACGACGTGGACTCGATCGTGTCAGAGTGGAGCCGCACGCTCGATGGCGAGCATATCGCCTCTACGGTCCAGTCCGTCGGAATCGCAGCCGGCAGGGTCGCCAAGAACTGGCAGATGCTCGACGATGTCCACCTGAATGCGCGAGGCTTCTTCGTCGAACTCGAGGAGCCGGACGTCGGACGCAAGAAGTACCCCGGACAGGCGATAATAATGGACGGCCTGCGCAAGTCGGACTGGATGCCATCGCACAGGCTTGGGGAGCACTCCGAACATATCGCAAGAGACATCCTGGGCATGTCGCCCCGGCAGATAGGGCAACTCGAAAGCAACGAAACAATCGGAGTCTTCAGAGAGGACTGATGTGAATTGGTCCAGTCAGCACCCGAATTCAGAGTCCCCCAAGTCCCCTCTCCCTGAGGGCTGGGAGGGGTATGTATTACGCATACCGTCGTTCCGGCGGAGGCCGGAACCTAGAGTCCATGTACGAACGAACTATCGGTTTACATACCCCTGTAAGCTCCCTGAGGGTGAGGGTGAAAACCTCGCCTGCTAAGACCAATACGTTATCAGAGAGGACTGAGGAGAGACTAAATTGGCGGACGTAATCATTCACTCGCCCATGACCGGACGGGTCATAGAGGTTCTGGTCGCCGAGGGCGAACAGGTCGGCGCGGGAGACGTGGTGGTGGTGATCGAGTCCATGAAAATGGAGAACGAGGTCATCTGCGACGTTGACGGCTCCGTAGCAACCGTACATGTGGAAGAAGACCAGTCGGTCTCAGAGGGCGACAGGCTGGTGGAGGTGGCGACCTAGTGGTGCGGGATGGGCTAGTTATCCGCAATGGTGTATCATTGGTGTATGGGACGCACAAACATCGACATAGACGATAGAGCTTGCGCCGAGGTGATGAGGCGCTACCAGCTTTCGACCAAGCGCGAGGCGGTCAATTTCGCACTCCGGACGCTTGCGGCCGAACCACTGTCCGTAGATGAGGCCCGTGCGCTTCGTGGAATTGGCTGGGAAGGCGACCTCAACGAATTGCGCTCTGGACGCTCGTTGTGATCCTTGTTGATTCGTCGGCCTGGATAGAGTTCCTGCGGAACACCGGGTCAACGGTCTGCATGTTGGTTGACGAACTGCTGGCTGGCGACATCGCCATCTGCGATGCGGTGCGGATGGAGGTTCTCGCCGGGGCAAGAGACGAGTCGCATCTCAATCAGCTCAGGCGACTGCTGGCACGAGCGACGGTATTGCCAACAGGCTCGACAGACTATGACGAAGCAGCCGCGCTCTATCGTCGATGTCGACGGCAGGGGGAGACTGTTCGCAAACTGATTGACTGTCTTATTGCCTCTGCCGCCATACGCGCTGGTGCGCCCGTGCTGCACAATGATGCCGACTTCGATGTCCTTGCGCGCCACACGGAGCTGCAAGTCTATTGTGGTGAGCCATGACGCCACATGAGTTCGCCCCAAAGTGGGGACAGGCGAATCTGAGTGAAAGTGCCGTAGTTCAACGGCGTACTGCACTCCCCGCATCCAGGAACTATGGGCCCTGAACCAAGGAGCTCAACTGGAGTCGCGTCCCAGGTACACTCCCACAACGACGTTCGAAACGTTCCCGTTCCCGCAGCCAACGGCAGAACAGAGGGCTGAGGTATCGGAGGCCGCGAAGCATCTCGGCAAACTCCGGGAAGGCTGGCTCAACCCTTCGTCGCCCATGATCGAAGACACCCAGTTGAGACGACTCACGCTGACGAACCTGTACAACGACCCTCCCACTTGGCTCCGACTCGCTCACGAGAGACTGGACGAGGCGGTGTCCGCGGCCTACGGGTGGCCCGCGGACCTCACCGACGGCGAGATAATCGCCCGTCTGCTGGAGCTCAATTTGGAGCGCGAAGCTGCGGGATGATAGGCTATATCACTCGTTGCGACATCAAGCACGGGACGGATAGAAAGTGTCAATCACCCGATAACCACGAGACAATATCATGAGCGAAGAGTATTCAACTTTAGACTACATCGACGATATTAGAGTGCCGTCACTTAAGCACGGAAACAGCCTCAATGTTCTAGGCTCCCTCGAGATCGGCTTGACTCATCTCGCAATGTTTACTCGCCAAAGGGAAATTGAGACTTTGGAAGAGTATGGCACAGACAAAATCATTGGTCACTTTCAGAACACGGGATTGACGTTGATGCTTGCGTGCGTTTTTGACTGGTTTTCGGTTAGCCTCGTCAGCTATCTGCGCCACGTAAGACTTCTAAACCTGGTGGAGGTCAATGACTGGGACATCAGGGACTTACAAAGTAGAGAGATTCAGAATGAGCTTCGAGACGCTTGCATAGCGTATATCGAAAGTGTTGCGCCGGAAGTGTATCAATGGCGAAACAAGATCGGCGCGCACAGAGCCGCCACCGACCCACGTAATAGCGACAACCTAACGATGTTGACCTATTCAACAATGCCTGCGGTCTCTTACTACAGCCCATACTACCGTGCGGGTGAATTGAGATTGACCATAGGTGGTGGAGGTGAGCTTGACATTGAACGATGGTCGCTAACTGAGAAGTACGAGGCTTTGATACCACGGTATTGGCCTGGTCAGGAACTCCCGAAATTAGACTGGTGAACTCAGTGCGACGTCCCACGTAACGGAGTCACGAACCATGCAAAAAGTGTTGCATCTCAAGGCCACAGTACTACCCGGCGGCAAGTTGGAGATTGTCAGCCCAGAGTTGGAGGAAGGGCAGACTGTGGACGTGGTGGTACGGCGCGAATCCAATATGAGGGGCCGATCAGCCTTGGAAATCCTCAACAGCGCTCCAGGGCGCCGTCTGTTCAAGACAGCCGAAGAGGTGAGGGAGTACTTGGACGAAGAGAGAGCGTCGTGGGACCGCTGACACTTCCTTGCAGCATAGAAAGGAACGCGCCATGACACGCTATGTTGAACCCACTGAACAGCTTGTAACTGCGATGTTCGTGCGTGACATCAGCCGGTCAGTGGAGTTCTATCGCAAGCTTGGTTTTGATCTGGTTAGGGATGATGGCGGATTCGTGGAGCTGGCATGGGAAGGCCATCTGCTCTTCCTCAATGACGAGTATAAGAACGATCTGCCCGCCTCTCCGGGGCCGCTTCAGGGTAACATCCGAGTGATGGTCCCGAACGTGGACGACTACTGGATATTGGCTCAGGAAATGGGAGCTCGGGTCGTGTGGCCAATTGCCGATCGGACCTACGGCCTTCGGGACTTCATGGTTGCTGACCCGGACGCCTTTGGAGTCAGGTTTGCCACTAATCTGTCCGATCTGAATGGGTGACTGCCGAGGCTATATGAGGCCCGCGCCGCTCGGGGAATCGGCTGGGAGGGCGACCTCGATGCAATGTGCTCCGGTGATGTGTGTTCAACAAAGTCCTCATAGCTAACAGGAGCGCTATCGCGTGTCGGGTGATCCGAACCTGTCGACGCCTTGGCGTCAACACTGTGGCGGTCTACTCCCCGTCCGAGGGGAATCCCCTTCACGCAGAGCTTGCCGACGAGGCGGTGGCACTGCCGGATGAGGCGGGCCCTGTAGCTGGATACCTGGACATCAGCGCCGTGATCCAGGCCGCTGCCGATACAGGCGCAGAGGCCATACATCCTGGCTACGGCTTCCTGTCCGAGAATCCTGACTTCGCACGGGCAAGCGAGAACGCCGGTATCGTGTTCGTCGGCCCCTCGCCGGAGGCGATCAGTCTGGCCGGGAACAAGCGCGAGGCAAGGCGACGGCTCGCTGAGTATGGTGTCCCTGTGCTGCCGGGGACGGAGATTGACATTGAGCCTGCCCCCGAGAAAGCGGGGGGCGACCCCGATCTCGCATCCCACGCTGAGCTAATAGGCTACCCGCTGATGATCAAGGCGAGTGAAGGCGGAGGCGGTATCGGGATGAACATGGTCGAGGATCCCGGGCGACTCGAGCGAACTGTACGACGGACGCGCTCGTCGTCGCGTCGCGCCTTCGGCAGCCAGGACATCTATCTCGAACGCTACGTGCCTGACGCACGACACGTCGAGGTGCAGATTGTCGCCGACATCGACGGGACAGTCACGCATCTGTGGGAGCGGGAATGCTCGGCTCAGAGACGCCACCAGAAGGTGATCGAGGAGGCAGGCTCGCCCTCCATAACCGACTCAACCAGGGAGCGTCTTATCTCGGCGTCGATGCTTGCGGCGCGTGAGATCGGCTACACGAACGTCGGCACCTTCGAGTTCATCGTGGACGCTGACGACAGACCCTACTTCATCGAGGCTAACGCGCGGATACAGGTCGAGCACGGTCCGACTGAGATGGTCACCGGCGTCGATATCGTCGAGCAGCAGCTCAGGATCGCGTCCGGGGATAGCATCTCCATTGTAGAAGAGCCTGTGAACGGCCACGCCATCCAGTGCCGCATCTACGCCGAGGACCCCGAGACGTTCATACCATCGCCGGGAACACTCGATACCTTCAGACTTCCACAGGTGAACGATCTGAGAGTGGAGGCCGGATTCCGTGAGGGCGACGAGGTATCGTCCCACTTCGACCCGCTCCTGGCCAAGCTGATCGCCTGGGGAGCCACCCGCAACGACTCCATCTCCCTTATGGAGAAGGCTCTATCCGAGACGCGGGTCGACGGGGTGAAATGCAACGTCCCAGCTCTGCAGAAAGCTCTCAGGCATCCCGACTTCCTTCGGGGCCGGTATAGTACCGGATTGATGGGGCAACTTGGATGAGGAGTGAAGGCCACTTCACTTAAGGAGAAAAAGAAATGGTCTGGCAGCCTGAGATCGATGAGCTTGAGTACCGCAGGTCTCTTGCCATGCAGATGGGTGGCAAGGAACGCATAGAGCGGCAGCACTCTGAGGGCAAGCTGACGGTCCGGGAACGAATCAACACCCTTCTCGACAAGGACACGTTCTTCGAGATCGGCGAGTTGGCAGGGTACGGCGAGTACGACGAGGACCGCAATCTCATCGGGTTCACGCCCATGCCATACGTGACAGGACTGGGCAGAATAGACGGCCAACTGGTAGTCGTAGGCGGCGAGGACTTTACTGTCCGGGGCGGCACAGCCGTCGGGCCGGAGCGCAGACGGCGCAAGAACAACAGTTGGGCGGACAGCTTTGCGCTGGAGTACGGCGTCCCGCTCATCTACATGGCCGACGGCGCCGGCGCGAGTGTGCGCGGAGTGCAGTACGCCCAAGGGGGACACCTCCCAAGCTCTGACGACTTCACCGGCGAGGTAGAACTGCTAGGCAAGGTGCCGGTGGTCTCCGCGATTGTCGGGTCTGTAGCGGGTCGCCCCGCAGGTCGCGCCATGCTCGCTCACTGGACGATCATGGTGAAGGGCTCAAGCCAGATATTCCCTGGCGGTCCACCCGTGGTGCGCCGCGCCATCTCTGAGGAGATCGACAAGGAGTCGCTGGGCGGCTCACATGTTCACGTACACCAGAGCGGCGCGGTACACGACGAGGCCGAGAGCGAGGAGGATCTGTTCGATAGAGTGCGCCAGTACCTGAGCTACATGCCTCAGAACGTCTGGGAGATGCCTCCACGAGCTGCTCCGAGCGACGACCCCAACCGGCGTGACGAGGAGTTGGCCGACATCATCCCCCGCAATACCAGGCGCGGCTACGACATGCGCAAACTGATCGGGCACGTGGTCGATAAGGGCAGCTTCTTCGAGATACGTCCGCACTGGGGCAAGACTGCGATCACCGGGTTCGCCAGGGTGAACGGCTACGTTATCGGAGTCGCCGCAAACGATCCAAGGTACCTTGCGGGAGCGATCGACGCCGACGGAGCGAACAAGCAGACCCACTTCCTGGACGTTTGCGACACATTCAACATCCCGATCGTGCTGTTCAACGACGTGCCCGGGTTCATGGTGGGCAGCAAGGCCGAGCTCCAGGGCACAATCAGGCACGGGATGCGCACGCTGATGGCGAACGTGCAGCTCACGGTGCCGGTAATCCAACTCCACGTGCGAAAGGCGTTCGGACTCGCGGCCGCAGCCACAGGAAGCTCGGTTCCGGTCAACCTCAGGCTGGGGTGGCCGTCAGGGGACTGGGGCTCGATACCCGTAGAGGGCGGAGTCGAAGCAGCCTATCGCAGAGACATCGCCAACTCACCTGACCCAGCGGCACGACGCGCGGAGCTTGAGGCGACGCTGAACAAGTTCAGATCGCCATACCTCGTGGCCGAGGCGTTCGACATCGAAAAGATGATCGACCCAAGAGACACGCGCCCCTTCCTGTCCATGCTGGTCGAAGCATCCCAGTCAGTGCTCAAGCGCAACCTCGGTCCAAAGCCCAAGTACGGTGTACGGCCATAGGTCTAGATTCCCGCAGTTCGTCATTCCGGCGGAGGCCGGAATCCAGGGGCCCGGGGTGTCCTTCGACAAGCTCAGAGCCCGTCCCGGACTTGATCCAGGAACGAACGAGTTGTGTTTACCTATTCTTGTAAGCAACCTCAGGGTGAGGGTGAAACCAGCGTGCGCCCGTAGCTAGTGCTCCATCATCACGCCGCCATCGACGTTAATGGACTGGCCGTGAATCCACGATGCCGCCTCAGTACACAGATAAGCCACGAAGTCCCCGAGTTCCTTATCCGTCCCATTGCGGCCGATTGGCACTGACTCAGCCGTCTGCTCCCAGGTCCGGTCGAAGACGTCCATGAACACATCCCCACGGTGGGTCTGGACGAGTCCTGGACAGACACAGTTCACGTTTATGCCATGCGGACCCAACTCACGGGCCGACGACTGCGTCATCCCAACGACAGCAAAGTTGGCGGCGTTGTAGGCGAGCGTGTTTGCGCTACCGCGCTTTCCTGCGACCGACGCGATGTTGACGATCTTGCCACCGTCACCCTGCTCGATCATCTGCGTGACGGCAGCCCTTGTGCAGAGATACGTGCCGCGAACCTTCACGTCGACTACGAGATCAAAAACCGCAGGTTCCAGTTCCACGATAGGTATCCTGTCCGCGCCCACACCATGAGCGGCGTTGTTCACCAGGATGTCGACCCTGCCGAACTCGCTTACGGTCTGCTCAACCATACGCACGACCTGCGCTTCGTCGGTCACATCCACGACGAGAGGGAGCGCTTTACGGCCCTCTTCCCTAATTAGCTCAGCCACGGACTCCACGTCTCGCCAGCCAATCTCCCGCTCGTAGTCAGGGAACGTCGAGGGGTCTCGCCCGGTGCCCGTGATGACGACATCGGCTCCCAGCCGTGCAAGTGCGACCGCCGCCGCTCTCCCGATCCCCTTGAGACGACCCGCGCCTGTGACGATGGCTACCTTACCGTTGAGCTCTGGCATAGTGACTCATCAGAATTCCTACCCGTCATTCCCACGAAATGAGACCAGCGCAAATCCCCCTCTCCCTGAGCGCTGAAAGGTGTAAGTCAGGGTGTACATACAAGCACAATTACCAGCCAACGGACCCCCTCTCCCTCAGAGCCTGCCCCGTACTTGATACGGGGGAGAGGGTTGGGGTGAGGGTGAAAACACTGCCTACCATACTGACACAGTTTCCGACAGAATTCTAAAGCTTGCCCGGCATCCCACCGTCCACGTTGACTATCTCACCGGTTATGAACCGCGCCTCGTCGCTCACTAGGAACAGCACAGTGTTGGCAACGTCCTCGGGGTATCCCTTGCTGTCGAGGATCTGGATGAAGTCGAACATCGCCTCCAGGCTGTGGTGCCCGCCGCCAGTATCGACAGCGGGGGTGATGATCTGCCCGGGTCTCACGCCGTTCACGCGGATGTTGTGCTGGCCGCCCATACCGGCGACGTAGCGCGTTAGAGCATCGACTCCGGCCTTCGCTGCGTAGTACGAGGCTGACGGGCCACGCCCGACGAGGTCGTACATCTTCTTGCTGAATCCGCGCTGCGCTGCAACCGAGGACATGTTGACGATCCGCCCTCCGCCTCCGGCGATCATGTGAGGCCACACGGCGCGGCACATGTAGAACGTGCCGGTCAGGTTGACCGTCAGCACACGGTCCCAGATGTCGTCCGGCTCGTCGGGGAAGTTGCCTGGGCCACCACCGCCAGCGTTGTTGAACAGCACGTCGACACCCCCGTAGGCATCGACGACGGCCTGCACGGCGGCGTCCACCTGCTGACGGTCGGAAACGTCGCAGCTTATGAAGGTGGCCTCACCACCGTTGTCTTTGACTGCGGACTCGACGGCGTGCCCCTCGTTCTCCCTCCGCGCAAGGATGGCGACCTTCGCGCCTTCCCGGGCAAAGAGGTGCACCGTGGCCTCCCCGATTCCGCTGTTTCCACCTGTGACTATCGCTACTTTGTCGGTCAACTTTCCGGGCATTGTCATCGTCTCCTTGAAGTCTTGGTCATTTGAGTCGGAAACAGTACATTGGGCATATGGTGTGAGAACATGACGTCCCCTCTCCCTCAGGGAGAGGGCTAGGGTGAGGGTGAAATCTCAATCCACAACCTACCCAAGCTCATCACTCCCCATCCCCGGCCTGCGCTAGGGAACATGATACTATCTTTCCTGCAAACGAAAGGGAGAGTAACGATGCTGTTTCTTGCGATAAGCACACCGCTGCCGACACGACCGTCGGAGGTGCGGGAGCAGCGAAAGCTGTACTGGCCGTGGTCTCAGGACAAGCTGGATCGAGGACTCGCGCGCTTCTTTTTCGCGCGCACCGGACGGGGAGCAGTCGCGCTGTTCGACGTCGACTCCAACGAGACCCTTCACATGCTGCTGACGGAGTGGGCGGAGATGATACCCGCCGAGTTCGACGTCTATCCCCTGATAGACCCGGACGCGGCCGTGGCGTTCCTGAATGCGGCAGACAATTCTGATTAGAGAGGACTAGAACGTTGAAGATCAAAGAGGTAAGGGCGGTCGAGCTGAACATCCCGAGGACGCCGCCGAAGTCGGAGTCTCGCAGGCCGAACTGGAACACGCATGCACGGCGCGCGCTGCCGATCAACAAGTACCCTGAGTTCCCGAGACTCCACGGTCAGATGGCGGGCGCGAACACAAGCGCAGACGTGTGGGTGCAGGTGACGGCCGAGGACGGCACGTGGGGCCTGGGTCAGTGCAGCTTCGGAGAGCCGACGGCAGCATTGGTCGACTACCACTTCGGTCCGTTGCTCGAGGGCCGAGACTGCCTGGCGCTGGAGTACCTGAACGACCTGATGTGGCGATCCACGCAGCGCTTCGGTGCGGGCGGCATCGCGACCGTCGCGCAGTCCGGCGTAGACCTCGCGCTGTGGGACCTCAAGGGCAAGCTGCTCGGCCAGCCCGTGTACTCGCTGATCGGAGGGCCGTGCAGGGACAAAGCTCTCGTGTACTGCACCTCCGACGACCTCGACTGGTCGCAGGAGCTGGGATTCAAGTGCTTCAAGGTCTCGAACCCGGCGCACTACGACGAGGGCATCGACGGCATTAACCTCGTAGAGGAGCACATCGCGAAGGCACGGGACGCGGTAGGCCCCAACGCTGAGCTCATGTACAACCCCGTGATGAGTTTCAACGTCGAGTTCGCAATCAGGCTCGCGGAGCGCCTGCGACCCTACGGACTGCGCTGGCTCGAAGAGCCGCTGATACCAACAGACCTCGAGGGACACATCGAGCTGCGAAAGGCGATCAATTGGATTCCTCTCGCAACAGGCGAGGACCATCACGGCCGCTGGACGTTCAGGCAGCTCGTCGAGCACCGCGCCGTAGACGTGCTTCAGCCCGACATGAAGTGGTGCGGCGGCTTCTCCGAGGCGCTGAAGATTTACACGATCGGCGAGGCCGCAGGCATCATCACGATCCCGCACGCCGCGGTCGCGTCGCCCTGGGGTCAGCACTTCGCGATCGCCATGCCTGAGTCGCCCATGGCCGAGTTCTGGATGGGCAGCGACCCCGGCATCCCGCTCGACGAGGTCTGGCCGATCCCGGGGCTCGCCGTACCCAAGGACGGCTACATCACCCCAACGGACGCTCCCGGCTGGGGAATGGAGATCAAAGACGAGTGGATCACCCCCTGGGACCACACCGTGGCAATCAAGGCACGCGCCGGACAGGGCTGACCTCAGCAGGAGAAGAAAGCATGGGCAGTACCCCTATCATCCAGAAGATCACGCTGACGCGGTACCGGTTCCCACTCAACGACGTGGGAAGCGACCTCAGCTTCGCAATGGGGCCGTTCTACGAGCCCGGAGGCAGGGGAGGGCGGTCCGTGCTCGGCATACGCATCGACACCGACATAGGTGTCACGGGCGAGTACATGAGCATCGCTCCGGGCACCTTCGAGCAGATCCAGCAGTTCGGCTCTTTCCTGATCGGTAAGAACGCGCTTCAGCGGGAGCTATTCTACAACCAGGCGAAGTCGATCCTGCGCAAGCAGGACAAGATGGGCATCGGTCCCGTGGACATTGCACTGTGGGACCTCGCGGGCAAGCTGCACGACTCGCCGATCTACCAGCTGCTCGGCGGCTACCGGAAGAAGCTGCCCTCATACGCAAGCACCTCTCACGCTGACAGACAGCCTGACGGCCTGAGCAGTCCCGAAGCGTACGCCGACTTTGCGGAGCAGTGCCTGGAACTGGGATACCAGGGATTCAAGATCCACTCGTGGGGAGACGTGTCGATTCCGCGCGAGGTCGAGACGGTCAACGCCGTCGGTAAACGAGTCGGCGGCAAGATGGCGCTGATGATCGACCCGTGCTGCGTGTACGATACATTCGGAGACACGCTGACAGTCGGACGCGCCTGCGACGACAACGACTTCTACTGGTACGAGGACCCGATGCGTGACGGTGGAGTGTCGTTCTACGCGCATCGACAACTTCGGAAGATGCTCAAGACGCCGCTGCTCCAGGGCGAGCACCTGCACATGGTCGAGGCGCACGCAGACATGGCCGCTGCCGAGGCGACCGACTTCTGGCGCGCCGACCCGGAGTACGATGGCGGTATAACTGGCGTCATGAAGATCGCTCACTCAGCCGAGGGCTATGGCATGGACGTCGAGCTGCACATTGCAGGTCCTGCGCAGCGCCACTGCATGGCCGCCATGCGCAACTCGAACTTCTACGAGATGGGCCTCGTCCACCCGAAGCTGCCCAATATCTCCTGTCCGCCAGTGTACGCGTGTGGCTACACAGACCAGCTGGAGTCAGTAGACGAGAACGGCTGCGTGGATGTCCCTGAAGGCCCGGGTCTGGGCGTCGTCTACGACTGGAAGGGCATCGAGAAGTTCCGCGTCGGCGAAGCCGTGATAGACAGCTAGCGCGAGAAGACTTGAACTCCGACGGTCTGGTCCCCTCTCAGAACTCCCCACCCTCCGCGATCTGTTCCGCAGGCGCGGCATCAATCCTATCCGGGCAGTCATTGGGAGTTAGATCACACATCCCACACTCCAACGCACTCGGTACCCTGCGCGCAGGCTGAGAGTCAGCGATCCGCCTGATCAGAGCGAACAGCTCCGACTTGAATGCGTCGCTCACGCTGTCAGCCGGGATGTCGACCACCCGGTCGTCCCTGTAGACCAGCCGTCCCTGGAAACGCCTCCCGCGGAACTGGTTGATGTACGGGAGCGCGTACATGTAGATCATTACCTGAGCGGTGTCCGACGCTCGGGGCTGCCCTGTCTTGATGTCGTAGATGGTGCCGGTGTCGTCGGGGCCCAGCGCGACTAGGTCTGGCTTGCCTCCGATGACAGTGCCGGAGCCACCGCGTAGGTTGAAGTAGCTCTGGTTCTCGGTGAGAACAGTGACGCCATCTGCCTCGATCTTGTCCCTGACCTCGTTCAGCAGCGACGTGTGGTTCATCTGCCAGGTGACCATGTCGAACGTGCTGGGCACCCGCTCGTAGCCCTTGTAGTGGGCCTTGAACCACGATGCCCACTCGCAGGAAATGTCACCGACCAGCACCTTCGAAAGCCATGTGGCCCAGATGTACGGACCTGATCTCTGCTCAGCCAAAGGGGCCTAGGCCAGCTCGGGCTCGATCACGCCGTAGTCGCCGTCGCGACGCCGGTAGGCGACGTTGTACTCGTCAGAGTCCATGTTGAAGAACAGGAAGAAGCTGTGCCCCAGCATCTCCATCTGCAGGATGGCGTCCTCGACGGACATCGGCGGCATGGAGTGTCGCTTGGTGCGGACTACCTGGCCGATCTCTTCAAGCGCCTCTTCTTCCTCGAGGGTTTCTGGCATCTCGATGATCGCCTCAGGCGGGACGTCCCTGAAACCGCTGCGCGACTTCCTGGCCTGCGCGCTGTGGTACACCTTTCCCTTGAACCGTCGGATCTGCCGGTCAACCAGGTCCGTGACTGCGTCGACGGCAGCGAACAGGTTTACTCCCCTGTCCTGTCCTCGAAGCGTGTAACCGGAGATGTTCAGTGTCATCTGAGCCTGGACGCGGTCGCGAGTGGCCCGCGCCTGGGTCATGGACACCTCTAATTTGGCATCGTCGAGGTTCGGCAGATGTCGCTGAAGCCTATCGAACTTCTTCTGGATGTACTGCTCGGCATTGGGGTTGAGGTCGATGTTCCTGGCTTGAATCTGTATCTCCATGTGGACGACCTCCTTTCTTCTCTTCTATCAGGGGGCGAGGTGTCTAAGACCGCGGTGCCCTGAATTATTCGTTCTGCGGGTATCGGGGTGAACTGCCCATCTATGACTTAATTCTATGGGCAACTACCCGGTCGGGCAACAGATTTTTGGTCTTTGCAGGATGGGAAGATTAGGCTTCCAGCCGGTTGATGCCGTCCAACGCGGCCGTCTTGTAGCACTCCGCCAGTGTCGGGTAGTTGAAGACCGCGTCCACGAAGTAGTCGACAGTACCTTCGAATGCAAGCACGGCCTGTCCAATGTGAATGAGCTCGCTCGCGCCCTCGCCGATGATGTGCACTCCAAGCAGTTTGCGTGTGGTGGCGTGGAACAGCAGCTTCAGCAGCCCCGTGTCGTCTCCGATTATCTGGCCCCGCGCTATCTCCCGGTACTGCGCCCTGCCTACTTCGTAGGGAACAACGTCCTCGGTCAAGTCCTCTTCGGTCCTGCCCACCATGGAGATTTCAGGGATGGTGTAGATCCCGTAGGGAAACAGGCCCGGGACACTCCTGGCGGGTAGGCCAAAGGCGTGGCACGACGCCAGACGGCCCTGCTCCGCGGAGGTCGACGCCAGGTTTGGGAACCCGATTACGTCGCCGACCGCGTATATGTTGTCCACGGACGTCTGGTAGGTGTCGTTCACTGTCAATCGGCCTCTGCCATCTGGCTCCAGGCCTACCGTTTCCAGCCCGAGTGACGCTGTGGCGCCGGTGCGTCCGATGCTGTACAGCGCGGCATCGCTCACAATCTGCTTGCCGCTGACCAGCCTGATCCTGACGTGCTGGCCGCGTTCATCGTCGGAAGGCTCCATCCAGGTGACCTCTTCGTTCAACCGGAGCGTCACCCTCTTCTGACGCAGGTGGTACACGAGTGTGTCGATGAGTTCGGAGTCTACGAAGTCCAGCAGCCTCGAGTCGCGCTCAATGAGCGTAACGCGTATTCCGAGGGTCGCGAATATGCTGCCGTACTCCAGGCCAATGACGCCGCCGCCTATGATGGCCAGGCTTCTGGGAAGCTCGGGCAGATTGAGTATGTCGTCGCTCAGCAGGATGTGCTCGCCATCGACGTTGGTCCAGTCAGGCTTCGCTGCAGTTGTGCCAACGGCGACGACTACCTTGTCTGCGGTGATGGGACGGCTGCCTCTCCCATCCACTGCCGAGAGGGCCAGTGTGTGGGAGTCGATGAACGATGCGTCGGCGGTGATCAGCTCAACCCTGTTCCGCAGCAGCTGGTGGCGCAACGTGTCGGTCTTCTGCTGCATCACGTGATTGGTGCGGATCATGAGGTCGCTCATGGTGATGTCGTCCTTGACGGCGTACGACTCACCGTAGATGCCACGTTCCCTGTATCCGGTCAGGTATATTACCGCTTCGCGGAGTGTCTTGCTGGGAATGGTGCCTGAGTTGACCATGACGCCGCCGATTTCGGCATGGCGTTCGACGATGGCAGTGCGCTTTCCGAGCTTAGCGGCCTGCACAGCAGCGCGCTGGCCCGCCGGTCCGGATCCTATGACCACCATGTCGTAATCGTATTCAGCCATCTACCCGCTCCCCGGAGACCATTGGATGACTCCCTTTTTTCGATGCAATGAGGGCTAGGTAAAACTAACCATCAGACCCGAAGCTCAACCTACCAGCCCCCTCTCCCTCAGGGAGAGGGTTGGAGCCTGCCCCGTACTTGATACGGGGGTGAGGGTGAAAGGGAGTTGACTACTACCTGCAGGGCATCACCCACCTCTGTGTATCGGCTCCCGACAGGGTGACCAGGTTCTATGAAGGTCTCCTCTCCACAACTGCTATGTAGAGGATGTGTCGTCGCATTCGGTTATTTCGTCAGCCTCAAACTCCCAGGAACTCGCGGCTTGCCGCAATGAACTCGCGAGGCTTGTCGACGGTGACAACGTGACCCGCGTCGGCCACATCCACCGAGGTGAGATCTGTCGCCGCAGCCTTCATCCTGTCCAGTACCGCGTCGGACACCAGCGGACTCTCGGAACCCCGTACCTCCAGTATTGGACATGGAATGGTGTCCAGCGCGCTCCAGTACCTGCCGATGAGGTCCGGGTCCGACATGTCGGGAAGTGGCACGTTGAACAGGTCGTGGTCGGCCTTCCACGTCCACAGGCCGTCATCAGTCTGCTTCATCTTGTGCTGGGCATCCTTCAGCAGCCTGGCATCGGACGCCCACGGGTTGCCGGATCGCATCCAGGCAACGGCCTCCTCGATGGTATCGAACGCCATCGGGGTCAGCGGTCGGCTGCCGGAGGCTGCAACGGCTTCCTCAGACGGCTCAGGGCCGATGTCCACCATCACGATGCGCTCGACCCGGTCAGGATGTTCGGCCGTGTACAGCATCGAGTGCCAGCCACCCATGGACAGGCCTGAGAGTGTGAACCGCTCCAGCTCCAGGGCGTCCACGAAGGCGGCAAGGTCTTCGACGAACCTGTCACGGGCGTAGCCGTCCAGCGCATGGGCGGACTCGCCGTGACCTCGCTGGTCTACGGCGTACACGTGGTAAGAGTTTCGCACCACCTCGGCAAACTCGTCCCAGATGCGCGCCTGCCCGGTGTGTCCGTGCAGACAGACCATGGGCGGCAGCCCCCGCGTCCCCCAGTCGAGGTATCGAAGTCGGACTCCGTTTACGTTTACGTACTTGGAAATCGGTGCCATGTGCAGTCTCCTCGGCGGCCCAGTCGGCCGCTGTCGTGTGTATGTCTGAAGTGTTGGTCTTATCCTGGTTCAGTATAGGCTGACCAGCATCGTTTTTCCTAACACAGAAGACTGTTCCCTGACATCCTGGTCGGGTTGAGCGCTGTGTCTATTGATTGGATCGGGAAAGAGCGCGCCTGGCGAGGTTGACGAGCGTTGGACTCCTGGACGCGCTGATGACTCTCTCGAGGTCTTCCCGGCCGTCCATGCCACCGGTCAACTCCATTGACGCAGCTCCACGCACGTAGACTGCGTACAGTTGGCCGGGTGCCTGTTGCAGGACCTGTTCTGCGTCGCTCCGGGCCTTCGAGTACTCCTGTTCGTTAAGGTAGGCGAGAGCACGCCCGAGGTAGGCTCCGGTAAGTGAAGGGTCTCTGGACAGGGCGGATGTCGAGTCCGCTATGACGCCGGGGTAGTCTCCCCTCTTGAGGTGGGCCTCAGCCCTGTTTGAGTAGGCTTCAGCCAAATCGGGGTCCAGATCGATTGCTTTGGTCGCGTCTGATATCGCGAGGTCGTAGCGACCCTGGCCTGTGTAGATGTACGCCCGGTTGGAGTAGGCCAAGGCGTAAGTTCCGTCCTGCCTGATGGCTTCGGTCGCGTCCGATAGGGCCTGCCCTTCATTCCCCAGCCCAAGGTTGGCTAATGCACGGGCGTTGTATGCGACCGCAAGATGCTGACCCGATTCGATTGCCTTGTTGGCATCCGCCAGCGCCTTCTCGTACTGACCGGTGCTTCTGAAGGCATTGGAGCGGTTCACATATGCCTCGATGTAGTCGGAATCCTGGTCCAGGGCTTGTGTGTACTCGTTGACCGAGATATCCGGTCTTCCTTGCCTGTCGTAGGCGAGCCCACGGTTTGTAAACGCAGTAGCCTCGATCGCGTCTGCGTCGAAACCGTGCCAGGTGACGAGCCTCGGCTCATCACCGAAATTGTCGGATAGCTCCTGCGCAAGCTCCATGGCCTTAGTGGCATCGTCTATCGCCCACGCCAGATTGCCGATGTTGCGGTGCGCCTGCGACCTGTGCACATAGGCCATGACCTTCACGTACAGCGTCGGATCGGAGTCCAGGACATGGCTGAAGTCGTCCACGGCCATGTCAGAGCGTCCGACGTCCATTTGAGCGTGGGCACGCACGAAGTAGGCGTCAGGCATATTCGGGTCCAGTTCGACCGCCCTCGTTGCGTCGGCAATCGCCCTTTCGACCCTCTCCTCGGGTGGGAGAGTCCACGCGGTTCCGGGACGTGACGTGATCTTGGACATGACCGCCACTCGCGCGTACTCGCTGTGGCCCATGTCCACTAGCGCTGTTGCCCTGTTGACGTATGCACGGGCCAGGCTCGGGTCAAGCTCGATCGCCCTGGTCGCATCTACTATCGCGTCGTCGTACGTCTCGGGTTTCTGTAGGTGAATGACGGAGCGGCCTGCGAGGGTCCAGGCGTTGTCCGGGTCCAGCTGCAGTGCCCTGTCGTACATGTGGAGCGCCCTATCGAGTTCCCCGCGCTCGTAGGCGCTGAGTCCCTCTGCAACGTACTCGTCGGAGGTCTCAAATGTCTCCTGGCTCTGAGTGCAGGCGACCGCAGTTAGCATGGCTGCCACAAGGAGACAGAATAGGAGCGCTGCCCGACCTGGAAACACCCTGGAGCCGATCGTAGAGACCTACCCGCTGCCCCGCAGTCTGGGGTCGAGGAGGTCGCGCATTCCGTCGCCGAGCATGTTGAAGGCCCAGACCGCCAGGGTTAGCGCGACGCCGGGCCAGATGGCTATCCACGGTGCGCGGGCCATGAATCCCAGTGCCGAGCCGCTGAGCATCGAACCCCAGGTCGGGAACGGTGGCGGAATGCCGTAGCCCAGGAAGCTGAGAGACGCCTCTGCGAGGATGAACACTCCAAGACTGATGGTGGCCATGACGATGATGGAAGCGAATGCGTTCGGGACGATGTGAACGAGGAAGACGCGCATGTTTCCGGCGCCCATCGCACGCGCCGCTTCGACGTAGGTGCTCTCCTTCAGGTAGAGCGCCTCACCTCGCAGAACGCGGGACGTGCTGATTCCGCGGTCGATAGAGAGTATGAAGATGATCTGCCACATGCCCTGACCCACGACGGCCACCATCGCCAGCAGCAGAATCAGCGTGGGAATGGTCATCCAGCCATCGACTACTCTCTGCACGACGATGTCGATTGCTCCGCCGACATACCCTGAGCCCATGCCGATGATGATGGCAACAAACAGGAACCCTATCACGCATGAGAAGCCAACGATCATGGAGACCTGTGCGCCCACGATTATGCGGCTGAGCTGATCGCGACCTATCTGGTCGGTACCCAGTGGGTGGTCGAGGCTGTGGCCCAGCAACGCCTCGTCGAGTACCTGCTCCCTGTAGTCGTGGGGAGCGATCCACTGCGCACTGAGGGCCATGAGCAGCAGCAAGCAGACGATCACCAGCCCTACCGCACTCAGCGGCTTCTCCTTGAAGATACGCACAACGAAGTCCAGCCAGGGATTGAGCCGCTTGCGTCTGAGATCCTGTTCGATCTCGATGCTCATGGACTGTTGTTCTGGTTGCACCTGTTTACCCTTGTGGTCCTAGTTGTACCGAATCCTGGGGTTGAGCCAGGCGTAGCTGAGATCGACTAGCAGATTGGTCACCATAACCAGCAGACCGAGAACGAGGATTATGCCCTGGATCACGGGGTAGTCTCGCTGCTGAATGGCCTTGAGCATCAAGGTGCCTACACCCGGCAGGGACCAGATCTGCTCCAGAATGACTGTCCCGCCGAGCGAGAATGCAAACGTGATACCGATCAGGCTGACCACGGGGATCAGGGCGTTCCTCAGCGTGTGCCGGGTCAGGATGATGCGGTCACCAAGTCCCTTCGCTCGGGCTGTACGGACGTAGTCTTGACGGACGATTTCAAGGATGGTCGCCCTGGTCATCCGTGCCACGGCAGAGCCCTGCGAAATGCCTAGAATCGCTGCCGGAAGGAGGAACTGCTCGAGATTGAGACGTGGTCCATCCATGAAGTGGTTGACTCCCAGTGGAGGCGACCAGTTGAAAATGATGGAGCCAAATACGACAACGAGTATCGCAACCCAGAAATAGGGCATGGAAAGCCCAAGTACAGCAACACTGCGTAATATGTAGTCTATCCAGGTATCCTGGTAAGTGGCAGAGATTATCCCAATTGCCAGCCCCCAGACCACCATCACAATCATCGTAATGATGATGAGTTCGAGCGTAACGCTGTACCGCTTCTTGAGGGAATCGACGACGGGAATCTTGCTGAACAGGGACTCTCCCAGGTCGCCGCGCGCTATCTGCCCCATCCATACGAAGTACTGTACGTAGATCGGCTTGTCTATACCGAGTTGGGAACGGACCTTGTCCTTCATCTCCTCGGACATATATCCGCCGCGACCGCCGCCCTGCATCCCGACTATGACTTCGATGACGTCACCGGGCACAATCCTGACCATCGAAAAGACGAAAATCGTCAGGAACAGCACACCGGGAATCATCAGAATTAGTCGGCGAACTAGGTACTGCCGCATTCGACCTTTCCCTCTTGCTTAACGATGGTCAATCGAGCGAATTGTACACTTGAAATACGTAACGGAACGGGTGGTGAGGCCGGCCATGCACAAAGGGAGGCCGGACTTGTGGTCGAGACTTGTCGAGTGAAGTCTCAACGCGAGTTGGAGGCTGGTTTCGAGTCATTCCGACAGGCGGACAGCCCGCCGGGATGACTGATTAACTCAGACCGTTGGTTGATGCCGGACTTCTACTGTTCGACCCACGCTCGGGCAGTGCCCTGGCCGATCTGGTGGGTGTAGTGGAAGCTGTAATTCTTGAACCACGGTGCTATGGCGACTATCTGGATCCAGTTTGTCGCATAGATGTAGTACTGCTTCTCCATCAGGTAACGCTGAAGATCGGCAACTGCTTCGAAGCGCTCTTCGGCGTCGAGCTTCTGGTTCATCTCGACGATCATTCTGTCGAGCTCGAGGTCAACGAGACCTGAAACTGGCTGGGACTGCTTCTGCTCAGGGGAGAAATAGCAGGGTCCGAACCAGTCCACCGGCTCGAATCCCCAGCATGGGAACTCGTAGATGAAGTCGAACTCGCCAGCAGTGCGGGCCGCTGAACGGGCAGCACCGTCCTTGACGTCCATCGTCACGTTGATGCCGATGTTACGCAGAGACTCGGCGATGAGCTCAGACTCGCTGAACCAGGTTGCCCCGACACCGTGAGTGGAGTGGAGCACCGCGTCGAAGCCATCAGCGTATCCGGCTTCGGCCAGCAACTCCTTCGCCTTCATCGGGTCGTACTTCATCAGGTCCTCGCCGCTTACGCCGTCGCCGTCGGAATCACCGTACTGGCCCGGCTGCAGCCACCACTGGTTGCCTGGCGCCAACGGAGTTGGATATGGGAGACCCCATCCGATCAGGATGCTCTCCACCCAGCCTTCCTTGTCGATGGCTAGCTGCATCGCGTGTCGGACTCGCTGGTCGCCCCACGGCTTGCCTTCGCCGTCTCCACTCTCGCCCCAGTTCATGCCAAGCCCACGCACGTTCATCGGGTCCACGAAGACCTCGAAGTTGGTGTCGGGGTTGGACTTCTTGATGTCCTGGTATCGCTGCGGGCTCAGTCCGCAGGTCTCGAGAGTGATTCCACCGAGCTTGCCGGTGCGGAACGCGGCGTCCTGAAGACGCTCATCCTGTATGCCGTGGATAGTCATCTGGTCCAGGAACGGTATCTGGTTGCCCTTCCCGTCAGTTCCCCAATAGTCGGGGTTCTTCGTGAAGGTGATGTGGTTTGCGGGCTCCCACTCCTCGATGATCCACGGTCCGGTCCCGATCTGGACCCTGATGTCGTTGATGGCCTCCTGGAGTTCCAGACCCTCGTCGGCAATTCGCTTGTCAACGCCCTGGCGTCCCAGTATCCATGGCCCCTTGTGTGTTAGCTGGAAGATCAGGGGTGCGGATGGCTGGTTCGTCGTGATCTGAAGCGTGTAGTCGTCCAGCGCCTTGAAGGAGTCTGGGCCGTCTATCATGTTGAACTTGGGAATGTACGAGCTGGCTTCTATCCCGAAAGAAATCCCGGCTGCGGCGACGTAGTCGTGTGCGGTGACGTCCGCGTCGACGTCGACGTCGTCAGCAAGCCACTTGTGGATTCCTCCGGTATCGATGCCCCACTTGACGCCCTTTCGGATGTCAAAGGTGTAGGTCATGCCATCACCCGAGATATCCCATGCCTCAGCGACGCCGGGCTGAGACGAGTAGTCAACCGGGCTGTACTCGGGGCCATAGTGGAACATGCCGAGCCCTTCAGCATAGTGACTCAGCGCACCGTTCCAGTGCCCCATCTTGATTGACCAGTCCCAATAACTGGGGACCACCCATTCGAGCGTCCCGACCGCTGCGGAGCCACCGTAGACCGGCTCGTACGGATCAGGTATGGGGATATAGCTGACTGGTACACCTAGGGCCTTCGCCGTATCGGCGATGAACTCGGAGGCGATCATGGTGGAGCTTTCCACTTCAACGGGGGCCACGACCGGTGCGGCCGTTGCGGCCGGAGCTGCAGGTGCCGCAGGAGCGGGTTGCTGCTTGACTACCGGCGCTGACGTTGGGGCTGGTGCCGCCTGCTGAGCCTGGGGCGCAGGGGCGACAGTTGCCACAGACTGGGCGGAAGACGGTGCCTCCGACGTACTTGTGGAGTCTTCAGTTGACGAGCTGCACCCTGCTACAAGTGCGGCAATGACTCCAAACAAGGCAATTGTGACTAACAGTCTAACCATCTACCAACCTCCTGCCTAAGCTACCCAGACCTGTCCGTAAGTTTTGCCCCCTCCTGTCCTGAACGTGTTCCCTACAGGATCCCCATAAATTGAGGCACATGCTTGCATAGCAAGAAAGCTATGTCAAGAATAAAAAATCATGGTATGTCAGTACTGAGTATAGTGCGTGACAGGAGTATTCCATTACGTGACCGGGCGATCCGAACTTAGCTCTCCAGGAGCCTCAGTTGCTCCAGCACTGTGGACGTTGGAACCTGGTCTTCGAGGTCCTCTGCGGCGTGGAACCACCGGATGACTCCGTTCGTGTCTATAAGGAACGTCGACGACGTAGCCAGCTCGTCGCCGAGAAGGTTGAACACACCGTAGTCAGCCACCGTGGTAATCTCCGGATCGTAGAGAATCGGGTACTCAAGCCCCACGTTGTCTATCACCCATTGAGAGTCGGCCAGGCTGTCAGTGCTGACTGCAACGATTTCCGCGTTCAGCGCCTTGATGTCCTCATAGCTCTCGTTCAGCTCCACGAGCTGGTCCCTGCACATCTCTCACCAGAAGGCGCGGTAGAACACGAGAACGACATTGCTCTTCCCCCGGTACGATTCCAGAGAATACGTTGGGCCTGCCGTGCTTGGAAGGTCGAATCTATAGGCCACGTCCCCGACTGCGGGCAGGAGGAGTCTTGAGCTTGGCACGGCGGTCAGACATGCGGGGTCGCACCGGTTGGCCTCGTCCGTGCAATCGAGCTCAGCACCCGACGTGTCGTCAGCCGCGGCAAGTGAGACAGGCTCCACTGTGGCGCTGGAGTGATCCGAGCTCATGCCGGACCCGCTGGCCGCCTGAACAGTGACCGAATCGCTCTTCGCAACGCTGGTAGACACTGCTGCATCTACTGCCGGGACCGCTGGCGAGGGAGCGGCCAGAGAGGCAGCATCCAGGGTCGGAGTCGTCTGACTTGCGGGGTCTGCTGAGGCGCAGGCCGTAACGGCAGTCCACAGGAGCACACACCCTACGCCCAAGAGCAGTCGTGTTAACGCCATCAGCTCTTTCCCCCTTCCACCCAAACTCCAAATCGCTGGCGCGTCAGTGTAGCGGATGGTATTACACGTCGAGTTGGACTTCAACCAAGACTGGAACGAGCGAGTCTGAGTCAATTTGGTGGGTACACGCTTGGAGCGCGGGCGTCTCGCCCGCATCCGTTCGTCCTGAGCTTGTCGGAAGGATTGTTGCCCTTTTGTCCACCTACTAATCTGGGACAGCATTGAGCGATCCCCGATGCTGTCCCTTCCGGCCCACAGGGGATATGATGGCGCTGAGGTTGGAGGGCCTGCCCTGCGCAGGTAACACGGGGATGGGTGCAGTCGTTGGACACTGACAGTAGGCACAGCAGGAGGACAGCGTTCGTCGCACTGTCACTGTTGATCGCGTTGGTCACTGTCGGCGGCGTGCTCGTGTGGGTCCAGAACGAAGAAGAGGAACGCGCGCAGCAGCTAGCGCTGGACGCATTCCTGTACGACGAGTATCGTCTGTTGCCGGTCCGGTTCCACCTGCTTGAGTCCAAACAACAGGAACCTCTTAACTGCCAGCTGACTGCCGAGGACGTGGACAGGATACTCGCCAAGGTGAACCTGATATGGCAGCAGGCGAGTATCAACTTCTACCTGGAGTCGGTTGTTCAGGAGCCTGCCGCCAACCAGTACGTAATAGGCGGATTCCAACGCGGGGTACCACTTCAACTCTACCCTCTGATCAGGCCTCGACAGTCCATGGCGCACAACATGTTCCACCTGTACTGCATCCACGAGTTTCAGCCAAACGGTGCGACGATCGGGGGACTTGATGTGATCTTCTTCAAGGACACCGCGTCGCTCATACCGGTCGAGGGAGGCATGGATGAGCCGCTGCCTCGCGTACTGTCCCATCAACTGGGGTATGCGCTGTCCCTGAGAAACGTCGATGACACAGGTTACCTCATGGCGAACGGAACGACCGGCACTCTCCTGAGCGAGCGCGAGGTGTTCAACGCCCGCCGGGCCGTCGAGAGCATCGAGTGGCATATGACGCCCACTAAGATTTCCGAAGTCGCAGACTCCCACCTGGAGAAAGGCGCTATGCAGGAGGCCAGGCACCTCTACGAGACGCTCATGACGGTGCCGGGCAGGTCGCCGCTGAAAGAAGCAGCTCAGGCGCGTATGCAGGAGATCGGCGAATCCTCGGACCAGCCGTGACTTCACATAGTCACCGGGGCGCATTCACTTGAACACCAACTTGGACCAGGTACTCGTCTGTCCCGTGTGTGGACACTTCAACGCTGTCGGATCGGTGTGGTGTGCCGAATGCCGCTTGTCATTAGCTGGCACTGAGTCGGTCAGTCTGCAGGAAGCGGAGAAGAGTGCGAGGCGGCGTGGCACCGCGTTAAGGCGTCGCCAGATGCTGCGATACGTGCTAATAGGACTCGCCGCTTTCGCTATCGTTGGCTGGATCGGCTACGTAAACTTTGATCCTTTCGCATCGCTGGAGCCGCCCACGTCCACAATCAGTGCCTTGCCCGGTGAGAGGGAATGGGCGATGTTCCGGCGCGACCCTGCCCACACTGGCGCCGACGTCCATGGCGGCTCTGTGCCCTACGGCGAGGTGATGTGGCAGTTCAGGGCTCGTGAGCCCATCAGGTCTTCGCCTGCATTGGTAGATGGGCGCGTGTACATAGGCACTGGCGACCACAGGGTGGTAGCACTTGAAGCCAGGACAGGGGAGACCGTGTGGGAGCATGAGGCAACCGGGCCGGTCGACTGGTCAGTAGCCGTAGCAGGAGGCATGGTATTCCTCGGGCTCCGGGATGCACGAGTGCTCGCCCTGGATGTCGACACGGGAGACGTGAGGTGGGAGTACCGCACCAGAGGGCCAATACACGGGTCCCCCGCCGTGGACCGGGGCGAGCTTTACGTCGGCTCTGACGACTTCGGTATCTACGCGCTCGATGCCATGACGGGAGAAGAGCGCTGGGTTTACAGGACCGGAGGTCGGGTAACCTCAAGTCCCGCGGCGAATGAGGACGTGGTCGCCGTCACGTCAGAGGACAAGTACCTGTACGTGCTGGACAGGACTACGGGCAGACCTCGTCTGGACTTTCAGTTGACGACGGGCAGCGGTTCTCCGGCCTTGACCGGCTCTTATGTGCTGGCGATCGACGGGCTGGGAAGGCTGACGGCGATAGACTGGCGAAAGGACGATAAACCCTTCGAGAAACTCGTGACACGGGTGGGTCTCCAGCTCTTCGCCTGGGGGATACTGGATGACGTTCCCAACCAGCGGGGGTTCGAGTGGAGCTATCAGCCGGTAGGGGACAATCTAGTAGGCGAGCCTGCTGTGGCGTCGGGAACAGTGTATGTGTCTGGTGCTTCGGGAGTTATGTATGCCCTGGACCTGGCAACGGGTCGTCCGATCTGGGAATTTCGCGCGGAGTCGAGCCTCGAACGCTCACCGTCAGCATGGGCCGACTTCGTCTACCTGGCCGACTCCGGCGGCATACTCTACACCATCGACGCCCGGACAGGCGCGAAACTGTGGCAGGTAGACATAGGCGGTCCCGCGACCGCGAGTCCTGTCATTGCTGGGGGAGAACTCTACGTGACGTCCACCGACGGCGGGCTGACCGCGATTTTCACTCCATACTATATCGGACCCAATAGGTACCCTAGTCCATCTGGGCATCGACATTCACAGTGACTATGTCCACACCGTGGTACTTCTGATGATGCACTGAGGACGCGAAGTGGCGTAAGAGCCGGAATGAAATCTCCCGATCGTCCGTTATCTCAGGCGTCTCTCCCATGTATGCAAGCTGGTCCTGCAGGTTCTCGCCTTCGTATGCGGATATGAACTCCAGCTCCGCCCCTCCTACTCTGCTGCGCGCGTTTACGACGAGCCGGCGCGCTCTCCCGTCTCCAACGCCGTTCTCATCCGATGACAGGCTCGTCAGCGTCTCCTCTCCGACCAGTACCAGCCGCTCGGCGGAGTCTGGATTCCATCCCGATCCGGTCGCGAACCCGCGAAGGAAGTCCGACAGCTTGGGCAGAGTGTCCATGTCCAGCGAGGTCTCCAGCCGCCTCCGCCTCGGCCCCGTCACCTCGATGAACACCATCATCACAATTGCGACGATCGCCCCCGAAGTCATACCGTTGCTGAGCAGCGCTCCGAGGAACCCGTCCCCCAGTTGGTCGGCGAATATCCACCCGTTCTGGAAGCCCGTGCCGATCCAGAACGACAGCCCAACTATTGCCGCCTTTCGGTGGTCCACGCCGTCCTGTATGACGATCTTCATCCCCTGCACGAAAAGCACACCTATGAAGACGGTGATGTAAGCAGCCGCAACTGGCGTCGGTATGGCTATCAGCAGGGCTGTGAACTTGGGGAAGAACGCCACTAAGATGAATATAACGCCTATGACCACGCCCACTCGCCTTGCTGCGACCCCGGTGATCTCGGCAAGCGATATGCTGGACGAGTAGGTCGTGTTGGGCAGCGTTCCCAAAAGACCTGATAGCAGGTTCCCCACACCATCAGCGTTGAGCGCGCCCTGTACCACGCGGAAGTCGGTCGCCCGCGGAGTGCGCTGGGATACACGCTGGATTGCTACGCCGTCGCCGATGGTCTCTATCGCGCCGACAAGGGTTACCACGACGAACGCGGGAATGAGCGCGAGAAGCGTCTCATCAGGGACCACGTGGAACCCTGGCCACTCGGCAGCCTGGATCCCAAACCAGGGGGCGTCGATCACCTGTTGCACATCGTACAGTCCGAATGGCGCCGCCACTGCACACCCGACTATGATCCCGATTATCGGAGACCACAACCTCACGACAGGAGGACCCCGCAGAACCAGTCCCGCGACTACTACGAGGGTTGCCGCGGCAGCCAGGATCGCAGCCTCCGGCGGCGCCCCTTCAGGGACGTCCTTTAATGTGTCGAACACTATCGGCATGACCGTCGCGGCGATCAGCATGATCACGGTGCCGGTGACGACCGGCGTGAAGATCCGTCGCAGCAGGGAGAGGCGAGCAGCCAGCATGAACTGGAACAGCGACGATATGACTATGAGCGTCGCCATCATGGCCGGCCCGCCTTTCACCAGGGCCACGACGCATACCGAGATGAAAGCGCCCGACGTCCCCATGATAAGGACGTGTCCGGACCCGATACGCCCCACCCTCACGGCTTGTAGGATAGTGGTGATCCCGCTGACCAGGAGCGCGGCGAAGGCTCCCCAGGCAATGTAAGATTCTGGCTGGTCCGCGATACGGGCCACTATGACCACGGTCAGCACCACCGGCGCCACTATCAGCATGGCCGCCTGAAAACCGGCGCCAACGGTTACCAGGCGAGGAGGGCTTTCATCCGGCTCGTACCTGACGTTGTGATTTACGTGTGAAGTCGTCAACAGCTAAACCTCGAACTTGAACTCTGATCAACGTGCCCCCTCTCCCTCAGGGAGAGGGTTGGGGTGAGGGTGAAAACTCAACCCCCCACAGGCGATACAGGCTCGTGTTGCTGATAATATGGTGCAAATACTGAGATACTATATCAAGAGCTTGAGTTGTGGAAAACACCGGAAACACACCCCATACACCCACTGCAACTTACATTCGACGCGGAATAGCCGTGTTATTGGGTGTCGTATTCCTGTTGTCGCTGTTGGTGTCCCTCGCGCTTATCAGGTTGAATACCACCCTCCTGGATCCTGAATTCTATCCCGACCTAGTGAAGAAGAATCACGTCTATCGGTTCACAACGGTAGATGCGCTCGCGACGGCAATCGACGAGGCACGGCGAGTCGATGCAGGACAGTTCGGAGGCATATTTCGCGAAAATCCTATTGCCGCATCCGGTCTGACCACACGGCAATTGGCCGAAGCCGTGCATCGCGGCCTATCTGTCGAATACATCGAGAGGCTAGGGTCATCTGCCATGCTCCAGGTGGGTGCGTACGTCACCGGAAACCGGGACAGCGTGGCCGTGAGCGCAGACACTGACCACGTCAGGGGTGTGACGGGGGAGTTGCACGAACTCATGAGCGAGTCGGGAGCGTACGCGCTGTTAATCGAGCATGAGCTGGAGCCGCGAGTTCGGGAGGCTGCGGGCGAGATGCTGAGCGCGAACGAGAACATGTCCGTCTGGGTGTTGTACCTGTTCGAAAGCTCCGGAGACGCGGAAGACAGGATGGTCCAGGTAGTGATGAGCACCCTGACCGCCGAGTGGCTTGCCGACCAGGTCGAGCTCGCCCTGGAAGAGTTCACCGCATATTTGGTGGGAGAGACGGACAGCTTCGAGATCAGGATCAGCCTGACCGACTCGCAGATCGAAAACGCTGTCGAGGAGACGAAGTCCATTCTCCTGGAGGTCGACGCATACGAGCTCGTTTATCCGGGCGTAATCGAGCCTGTGCTGACCAGCGTGGTTGGAGCAGGGGTAGAGCTTCCATATGGCGTGAGTGTTTCTACTGACGAAGTGATGGGCGCGCTGCGGCAGGCCGCCCCACCGTCATGGGTACAGCGAGAGGCTGAGTACCTGATCGACAGCGTGGGGCCGTACGTAGTCGGACGTTCGGACGGGTTCTCGACTGAGATAGACCTGAGTCTCAACAAGAGGGAAGCTGCAACGGCGCTTGAAGACCTGGTCGTCGGAAACGTGCATGGGATGCTTTCCACGCTGCCGTTCTGCGGAACCAGGGCGGAGTCGACCGTCGCCCGGCGAAGACTCGAACACGCGCTGCCGGGCTGCATTCCCTCTGGAGTTTCGGTGGACCAGATCCTGGGTCATGCCGAGGACAGCATTGCCGACTCGGTCCATACTGTCGTGCTCGCGTCCATCCCGGACACCGTCCGGTTCGACGAGGAGCGCCTTCGGGCAGCGTTGGAACGGTCCGGCGGACCGCAGACGCTGGAACGCCTGGACTACATCAGATCTGTCATGGACGAGGGCTGGACCTACAGCGACCAGGACCTGAGAACCGACCTGTCTGCAAGGGATGATGCGTTACACGCGCTGGATAGAGTTCGGGTGTTCTTCAGGGACGGTTACTCTCATAAGTATCGGCCTTCATCGAGTCGTCCCTCCATCAATCGTGTTGGCGCCGCACTGGACGGTGTACGGGCGCGATTGGACACGGTTAGCAGTTATGAGTGGCTGGCATACCTGTTGACGCCGGTGCTGCTGGTCTTCACTAGTCTTCTTGGGGGATCATCCTGGCGCAGCCGCGTTATCTGGGCATCCTCGACCGTGCTCATTTCGGCAGGGCTGATCTACATCCTCACATGGCCCATTCAGCAGCTGGTGGCAGACGCCGCCGCCGAACAGGCACGTGCCGAGGTGGGGCTTCAGATGGGGGGCATCTTCAGCGGGACGATGCACCTGATCGACGCCAAAGTAGGCGAGATCGCAGAAGGAGTCGCGGTGGACATCCTCAGCGGGCTCAGACTGTACAGCCTGCTCCTGGCAGGTGCGGCGGCAGTGGTCCTCCTCACCGCCCTGTTCTGGCGCCGCCTCTCTGAGAATCTGCTTCGTCGGAGTCGATCGACTGTGTACGGGCCCTGAGACGGTGCAGGTCAAGATATGAGCCGATCGGACCCCATCTTTTCTAACAATGCGCCAACCCCGCCCTTGACAATGAATCAGACAACGGTATAGACCAGTTTATGTAAAAGAAGCATTGAAAGATACGCGTGTCCTATGCAAGTCCCATCTGAATACAAATTGGGCTACGAGAAGGCCCGCTTGGTCGACAGAGAGGTCGCGGACAACTACATCGCCCATACCCGAATTGGCGATCCGATCATGGACGCGGTGGTGGAAGAGCTGGCGTCGCTGCCTCAGAGCGAAGTCGCCCAGTTCCTTCTCGCCGGGATGGATGAGGACCGCGAGGGAATGCGGAATGCCCCGCAGTTGCTGCGCGACTTCTTACCCGGAGTGGCTTGATCACAGCGCCTTCGCGCCGGGCGTCCGCGCCTTCCAGAGAAACTCAGTCGCCGTACTATCAGCTTTCGTCACCGGCGTGCTTATAGACGGCTTCGCTACGCTGATAAGCAAGTCGTTCGTGGAGACAGGGCGAATATTCGACGACGGCGTCTGGCGGCTCAAGCAGAACAACCGGCATCAGATGGAGATATTTTGGCCCGGTGGGTTGGAAAGGCACGGCGACGGCTGGAAGCTGTCTGTCCGCATCCGGTTCGTGCATGCCCAGGTTCGGAGGCTTCTGGCACAGACTGAAGAGTGGGAGCACGATGCCTGGGGCGTGCCGCTCAGCGCCGCGCACATGGGCTATGCGGTTGCCTGCTTCGCTGCGCGTACGGTCAAACACTCGGAGGCGCTGGGGGCTCATTACAGCCCGGAGGAACGCGCCGGTTTCCACGCTGTCTGGCGCTACGCGGGTCATCTCATGGGCATCCCTGAGACTATCCTCTTCACAGATGAGAGCCACGCCCTGCACATATACCGGATCGGCTCCCTCTGTGAGCCCCCTCCAACGCCGGACGCGATCATCATGACGAACGCGCTGATCAACTCCGCCCCCCTGGTCGCGGGCATCACAGATGCTGAGGAACGGAATAAACTGGTGAATGGCGTCATTTACCCCGTCTCCCGGGGCCTCATAGGAAACGACCTCGCCAACCAGCTGAACTTTCCTCCGAGCAGATTGCCCTTTCCACTGTTCTGGTACCGGCTGGATCAGCGCATTCAGAAATTGCGAGCACGATTTAGGAAAGAGGCCCCCACTGGTTTCTCGACGCTCCTGGAGGCGTCGGCCTACGACGACGCTGGCCTGTCGTATCGGCTGCCTGACCACCCGCACGCTGAACGGTCCGGCAGGTGGTAACCGCCTAGACAGGCCAACTTGACCGCCCCCTGTGGGACGGTTACATTCGCCTCCCCAACTTGCCCCCCAATAGCCCCCTGCGTTAGAGTATCAACAGCTTTGACTCAGTATGTGATACTCAGGCGAGGGCACTTAGAATCTTCGCTGAAGGCGCGCCCCTGCTAAGGGCGTAGGGTCTTATAGGGCTCTCGTGGGTTCGAATCCCACCCTGTCCGCCACTGTATCAAGACACAACTCCCGGCAATTCAGCGGCGTTTTGCGCTGACGATTTTGTGTCACACAGGCCGGGAAGATGAAGTCTGAGAGTCAGCCCCGGCATCAGGGAGATAATGAACAAAGGCGTACTCGAAAAGTACAAGGACCACCTCCCGGTATCCGACGACACGCCCATGTTCTCCCTCGGAGAGGGAGACACTCCCCTGGTGAAGTCGCGCACAATCGGTCCGATGGTCGGATGCGACGAGCTCTACTTCAAACTTGAGGGCTGCAACCCGACCGGATCGTTCAAGGACCGTGGAATGGTCGTGGCGATCGCCAAGGCGATGGAGGCTGGGGGGCGCAGCATAGCGTGTGCTTCAACTGGCAACACCAGCGCGTCGGCAGCCGCCTATGGAGCATACCTCGGACTGCAAACGACCATAATAGTGCCCAAGGGCAACATATCCAGGGGGAAGATGGCGCAGGCGATTGCCTACGGCGCCCGCATTATGCTGATTCGCGGCAGCTTCGACCATGCGCTCGAACTCGTCCGCGAACTCACCGAGAGAAACCCCATCACCCTCGTCAATTCAGTCAACCCCAATCGCATCCAGGGTCAGAAGACAGCATCGTTCGAAATAGTCGAAGACCTTGGCACTGCCCCTGACCATGTTTTCATCCCCGTTGGCAACGCAGGCAACATCACCGCCTACTGGCTCGGCTTCCAGGAGGCGTACATCAACGAGTGGACTGCCGTCCGTCCGAAAATGATGGGCTTCCAGGCCCAGGGCGCTGCACCCATAGTCAGGGGGGACGTGGTACCAGAGCCGGAGACGATCGCGTCGGCGATCAGGATAGGCAACCCGGCAAGCTGGAACAACGCGATCCGGGCACGCGACGAGTCAGGCGGCACTATCGACATGGTCTCGGACCAGGACATTCTTGACGCCTACAAGCTGATGGCCAGCGGCGAAGGCGTCTTCTGCGAGCCGGCGTCTGCCGCGGGTGTCGCCGGATTGCTCAAGCATTCCAATGCTGGACTTGATCTCGAAGGCAAGAAGGTCGTGTGCATCATTACAGGCTCAGGGTTGAAGGACCCTGACCTCGCGAACGAAATTGAACCTGAGTGGATGGAAGAGTTCCCGCCCGACCTGTCTGCGGTCGAGCAGGCGCTTCTGGTGGAGTAGTTGGGTAGGGGCGAGGTTGTAACCCGCCCGTATAGGAGCGATAAGACAGTGACCACAGAGGTCAGAGAAGAGACTTTCGATTCGATATGGAGTCGCTGGGAGGACATCCTCCCAGACTGCGTAACCGATACGGTGTTCGTGACACCGTGGTGGCAGAAGACGTGGTGGGACAACTTTGGCGGGTCTGAAACCCGTCCATACATCCTGTCCGTATACGACGGTGACGACCTGCTTGGCATCGCCCCGCTAATGTCCGACGGGGATACTCTCACGTTCCTCGGCGACAAGGACCTTTCAGACTACTTCGACTTCGTTGTCCCGCAGGACAGGGTCGACAGGTTCTTCCCCGCTCTGTGGGAACACCTTTCCGATGCTGGCTGGACGACACTGGACCTACCATCACTCCCCAGCGGATCGCCGACGCTGGAGTACCTTCCGAGCCTCGCTAAAGACGCCAACATGAGCGTTGCTATCGAGGAGGAGGAGACGACACCTACAGCGGAACTTCCATCTACATGGGACGAGTTCCTGCTGGGACTCAGGAAGAAAGACCGGCACGAGCTCAGGCGAAAGATACGTCGACTGGATAGAGAGAATACCCACCGGCAGTACGTGGCTGACGATGGCGAGGTGCTCAACGGCTCCATGCAGGACTTCTTCAGGTTGCTGCGCGCGAGCCGGGACGACAAGAACGAGTTCCTCACACCAGAAAGGGAGACGTTCTTCCTCGACATCGCAAGGGAGTCTCTCAGCCGGGACCAGTTCAGGTTGAACTTCCTCGAGGTGGACGGTGAGAACGTAGCCGCCTGCATCTGCTTCGACTACGGCGGCGACTATCTGCTATACAATAGCGGCTACGATCCAAGCTACTCGAGACTAAGCGTTGGCCTGATAAACAAGGCACTCAGTCTCCAGTTGGCGATAGAAGAGGGTCGTAAGACGTTCAACTTCCTAAAAGGCAATGAGAGATACAAGTACAACCTGGGAGGCCAGGATGAGCTTGTATTCGGTCTGACGATTACGCGGTAGAGGTGTATATGTGTAGAAGCCTGGCGCTGTTGAGCTACCATGGCTGTCCCGTAGCAAGGCTGGGCGAAAAGGACACTGGCGGCATGAACGTCTATGTCCTGCAGCTAGCTAGGGAGTACGCTAGAAGAGGGAACCGGGTCGATGTCTTCACCCGGTACCACGATCCCACCGACCCGAAAATTGTCGAGATTGAAGAGGGCGCCAGGGTTGTTCACCTTGATGCCGGCCCCCTCGACGCTTCCAAGAACGATCTTTTCTCCTACATCCCCAGCTTCGTCAACGGCCTGTACCGCTTTCAGGAGGAAGAAGGTCAGGGGGGGTTTCAAACCCGACCCTACGACCTGATCCACAGCCACTACTGGCTGTCCGGCATGGTTGGCGCGACGCTGAGCCGGGAGTGGGGCGTTCCACACATAGCGACGTTCCACACGCTGGCGAAGACCAAGATGCGCGCAAGACCCGGCGAGCGGGAGCCGCAGCTCCGGCAGGACATCGAGGGCCACGTCATGTCCGTCGCCGACGGCATCGTCGTCTCCACCGACGAGGAGGGCCAGGATGTCATCAGGCACTACGATGCGCCACCTCGCAACATCCAGGTCATCCCGGCTGGAGTCAACCTGGACATGTTCCAGCCCGTCGACCAGGACGCTGCCCGCGCCGAGCTGGGCATCAAAGAAGAGCGCGTCATTCTCTACGTCGGCAGGATCGAGCCGCTGAAGGGCATCGACATTCTGCTTCGCGCGGTCCCGATGCTGGAGTACGGTCAGAACCTCAGAGTGCTGGTCGTAGGCGGCAACCCGGGCAACGACGCGGAGCTGGACAGACTGAAGTCGATGACAGCAGAACTTGGAATCGATGATACCGTCACGTTCACCGGATCGGTGCCGCAGAGCGCGCTCCCAACGTACTATAGCGCAGCGGACGTTTTCGTCCTGCCGTCTCACTCCGAGAGCTTCGGTCTGGCCCCACTTGAGGCGATGGCCTGCGGCACACCCGTGGTTGTATCCCGCGTGGGCGGCATGAAGACTTTCGTGAACAGCGGCGAGAACGGCTACCTCGTACCGTGGAGGTGCCCCGAGTCGTTCGCCCAGAGACTAGACGTTCTTCTCGCAAACCCAGAGCTCAGGCATGCCATGGGTCAGGCGGCCCGCCAGAAGGCTCTCAGTATGGGCTGGGACAGCGTCGCCGACCAGATGCTCGACTACTACTCCACCCACATCGACCGCATCTCCTGGGCAGAACTAGCCGGCGACTGAGGTCGTGTCACCCCGCCATTGCGGTGACTATATGACAGTGGGGATACGGTAATCTCGACGGGCTCCCGCGCCACTTCAGGCTGCTCCATATCCATTTAGATTCTTGCGACTCGCCCATCGTCAGACCGGTACGACCGGCTGACTTCCATTTATTCCTTAAATGTTGACCAGTCTTTTGGTACACCCTTCGAATTAGACCTCGGTTAATATGAATGTAGGAGGAGCGTAAAACTTTAGGTCATTGAGGACGCACGCTGATGAACGGCAACGGAACTAGCCACACGAATCAGGATGCCCTCCACACTCGCAAACGCGAAGCTCTCCCGTTTCGAATCAGGCGACATGTGTGGCAGAGCATTGCCCGCGGATTCCTGCTCCTCATCCCTCTGTTCATAACCATTCTTATACTTCGCTACCTCGTGGGCTTTGCAGGCAGCGTGATCAGCCCGTTCGTCGGCTTCGTTATCAGCAGGCCCTTCCTCGAAGACATTCCGGGCGCAACGCTCCTTGTCTGGGCTGCGGTCACGGGTTCTGTTCTCGCGGTTTTCTATTTCCTGGGGATGCTGGTTACCGGCGAAAAGGGACAGAACAGGGTCGCAATGGCGACCAACGCCTTCCTGGGCCGGATCCCGATAGTCAAGTCGATCTACGACGTGGCTAACCAGACTACCCATGCGCTGTCTACTCCAAGGGAGAACGCCTTCAGTCGCGTCGTGTTCCTGGAGTGGCCGAGGCCAGGAGTGAGAGCGCTGGGCCTGGTCACAGGCCAGTGTGTGCTGCCGCATGACGAGCGGACGATGCTAGTCATCTACATTGCGACGGTGCCGAATCCGACCTCCGGTATGCTCGCGGTTATTCCAGAGGACGAAGTCATCGACGCCGGCATAAGCGTCGAGCAGGCAATGAAGATCATCTTCTCAGGCGGCATCGTAATCCCGGAAGGACTGCGGGAGACGATCACTGTGGTAAAGGGAGAGACCGCGACCCCGTGACCACTGGTCAGGACCGCAGCTAAGCGACCGTCGTCAGTCCGAGCTTCCCAGATTGGGCAGTGAGCCTGGTACCGAGTCCATCCCGAAGTATCGGTGCCGTATTGAGTCCTCTCGCATGTGGACGACCCTGATGCCTGAAGGGTCGGGGCCGAGAGGATACCCTACCGCTCCCGTCGTGACCATCATCAGACCAGCATCGTCGGCGTAGACGTTCTTGTGCAGGTGACCGGCGAACACCGCCGCCGCGTCGTAGTCCCTTAGTATTCTGACGATTACGTCGCGACGCTCGCTCGGCACCGTCCACATGCTGTCCTCTTCACCTGCGTGTTCCTGGAACAGTGGATGATGTGTGAACAGAACGAGGTGCTGAACGCCTCGCGCCTTGGCGGCGCTGAGGTCGTCGATCATGAACTGGACTATGTTGTCCCACTCGCCGGGCACGTTCACCGGATCGAACGCCACCGAGCTGTTGATTACGATGAAGTGACAGTCTCCCTGGTCGAAGGAGTAGTTGTCGGGCCCGAATCGGTATCGGTAGAGGGAGAGTGAGTCGGCCGTAGGCGCCTCGCCTACGTCGTGGTTGCCCGGGACGAGATACATGGCGATGTTATCGTCCAGCAACGCTGTGACTCTTGCGAGTTCCTCCACCTGGGCCTGGTTGGCGGCGTCGTGGACGAGGTCTCCGCAGACGACAGCGAAGGCGGGGTTGAGACTGTTCGTCGCCTCGATGGCAGCGGTGTACAGCCGCGTCTCATCCGCAAATCCCGTTATCCGTTCTGGCGCTTTACGAACGAGCAGCCCTCTTGCGTGCCGTTCCCTGATGTCCTCGTCGGTGTACTCGCTTATTGAAGCGAACATGCCGAACTGAGGATCGGCCATCTGGACGAAGTGGAAGCTCATTAGTCAGCTTTGCTCCTGGAATCGACGCTCGAACCAGACGGAGTGGTGGACCTGGCGATACCCAAGCTTCAGGTACAGCTCCCTGGCCGGGGTATTTTCGGAGTCAACCTCAAGCTCGACTGCGTCCACGCCCTGCTGCTTGAGATACTCCATTCCGGTGACCACCACCACGGTACCCAGGCCGTTGCCCCGGTAGTCGGGATGTACGCCTGTCATAGAGACAAACCCGACCTTGCCGTGCTCGTTTTCATTCCTGAGTGTCCAGTTGTAACCGGCTGGCCTGTCACCGTCCATCACGAAGATGATTCCACCTGGATCGGTGTTGGAGATCCTGACCCTCGCAGCGACCTCTTCCACGGTGTTTGGACAGAATCCCCAGTGCTGACCGAACGCTGCGTTCTGGAGTTCGGTCAACATTGCCTCGTCCTCGCCAAGTGCGAAGGGCTTGAGCCGGAAGTTGGACCGGAGATTCAACTCAGGAAGGTCGCCGCCGCTCCAGCGCATCTGCCAGTAGTCCTTGGCCTGCTCGAATCCCTCGGACTCCAGAATGTGACGCGCGTCGGCTGCGTCGGCTGCCGTCTGGATGTGCAGCACCGATACGTTCAGGGCCTCTACCTGCTCGATTGCGGTGCTCAGCAGTCGTTTGCCAATGCCCCGTCCTCTGAACTCCTCGAGGACACCGCCTGCGACAACCGCGCGGCTGATGGGGACCTCAGGGAAGAGTTGGTAGTAGCCGACCAGTTCTGAGCCAGACAGAGCGAGAGTCAGGTTGGTCTCTGGATGTACGGACGGGTGAGCAAGCGTCTGCCGCACGAAATCAGGGCCAACCTCCTTCTCAGTGCCTCCGGCCCCGCTGATGCTGGTGAAAAGCCGCGTGACCGACTCAAGGTCGCCCCACTCGAATTTTCTAAGAGTAATTCCGTCCATGTTCACCGCTTATGCTAAGACCTAGATTGGAAGCCAAGCCGATTGTAACAGAGGGGCACGATTGTCTGAACTCTGATCTGTCAGATTAAGGGATTTCTCAGATTATGTTGGTTGCCAGTTCGTGGGTAGACGCTGACTGGTGGGTAGGTGTTGCGTGTAGGGGCAGGTTTCAAACCTGCCCCTACGGGTAATAGGTGTGCTGGGAGTGAAGGGGTTGTTAGTTGGGTAGGGGCGGTTCGCGAACCGCCCCTACGAGTTTCCCTTGCCGGCCCCCGAAGGTCAGGGGATTATCATTTAGCGGATGCGGGTGAGACACCCGCGCTCCCAGCCGGGGACGGTTCGTGCTGACAGCCCTGAAGCTATACCTGTAAACTGAGTTGTCGAACCCCGATTCCCGAGCAGGAGGCCCTTCTACGACTATGGACAGACCCGAACGAGCGCTGGTAATAACTCCTCATCCTGACGATGCGGAGATTGGCTGCGGAGGAACCGTGGCCGGGTGGATTGCGGAAGGGACCGAGGTGTACTACGTCCTCTGCACCAACGGGGACAAGGGTACGAGCGACCCTGACCTGACCTCCGTACGCCTGGCCGAGATACGCGAGCGTGAGCAGGCCGAGGCCGCCGAGGTGCTGGGCATCAAGGAGGTCGTGTACCTGAGATATCCGGACGGCGGACTGGAGGACACGTCTGAGTTCAGGGGTCACCTGGTCCACGCGATACGCCGGCTCAGGCCCGACGTAGTCTTCGCCACCGACCCGCACCGGCGCAGCTTCTACCTTCACCGCGACCACAGGCTGTGCGGCCAGGTCACCATGGATGCGGTCTTCCCGTTCGCCCGGGACAGGCTGCACTACCCGGAGCACATCACCGAGGATGGCCTCGAAACGCACAAGGTCGGCGACGTCCTGTTCTGGGGCACTGAGGAGCCTGACACCTTCGTAGACATTACGGACACGATTGACCTCAAGATAGAGTCCCTCAAGAAGCACGCCTCCCAGGTGTCCTCAGATGACGGCACAGACGTGGGCGAATTCGTCAGAGCGAACGCTCGGAGGATAGGTCAGCGAGCCGACATGCCCTACGCAGAGGCCTTCCGCAGGATCCACATTCGCAGCTAATGCCACGAACCCACGACAGCGCCCTGTGCGTTGCTGAGCATTGGGCCATCTCATGTATTCCGGCTTTCGCCGGAATGATGGATGGGGCTCTGTAATGTACGACCTCCACGCGCACATCCTCCCGGGCGTGGACGACGGAGCGAGGACTCCTGAAGAGACGCTCGAAATGTCGAGGGTCGCAGCGGGGACCGGCACGAAGGTCATTCTCGCAACGCCGCACCGGAAGGACGTGACCGAGGAGTCGTCGGTCGCGTACATCCGCCGACTGATCGCGGACATGAACGCGCAGAACACCGAGCACTGTGTCGACATCTCCCTCGTGCTTGGTATGGAGAACCACCTCGACGAGGCGCTTCCATCCGAGATAGAGGCCGGTCGCGCGCTCCCGATGAACGGCAGCCGGTACATCCTGATAGAGATGCCGTTCTTCGGCAGACCCGAATCCATCGAGAAGACGCTGTCGGAGGTCCAGGGCATGGGCCTGACGCCTGTACTTGCACACCCGGAGCGTATCGAGGCGTTCCAGCAGGACGTCGATCTACTTGCGAGCTTCGTCGAACGTGGAATGCTCAGCCAGATAACCTCGGGAAGCGTCGTAGGCACGTGGGGCGACGAGGTCAAACGGTTCACCCACGAACTGCTCGAAATGGGCCTTGCCCACGTGATGGCGTCAGATACGCACTCGCCCACGGGCCTCAGGGCGCCTAAGGTCGGAGTCGGAATCGAGGCCGCCGCGTCAATCGTCGGGATGGACTGCGCGCTGGCAATGGTGGTCGATACTCCGCTGGCCATCCTCGAAGACCGACCTGTTGATCTCTCAATCCAGCCTAATCCCTGATGCCGGGAAGCACGCTGGACCTCAGCAGGATCGTCCGGGCCACACGGTACTCGCTGGCAGGCCTGCGCAGCGCGATACGGGGTGAGGCTGCTTTCCGGCAGGAGCTTATTCTCGCGCTTATTCTCGTTCCGGTCGCCGTCTGGCTGGGCGACAACGGAATCGAGCGGGCGTTGATGATCGCCTCGCTGCTGATCGTGCTTATCGTCGAACTGCTCAACTCTGCAATAGAGGCAGTGGTGGATCGGGTCGGTACGGAGTTTCACGACCTGTCTGCCAGAGCCAAGGACCTGGGCTCGGCGGCGGTGTTCATCTCCCTGCTTACGGTCCCGGTAGTGTGGGGGCTGGTGCTCCTAGGTTGAGGCTGGGTCCCGTGCCATTTTGGTAGGCATAGATTCACCCTCACCCCTGGATCAAGTCCGGGGCAGGTTCTAACCCTCTCCCTCAAGGGAGCTGACAAGGGTAGGTATGGAGGCCGGAATCCAGGGGATAGGGGTGTCCTTCGACAAGCTCAGGACGAACGAATTGTCAGTCTACCTACCCCTGTAAACCCTCAAGGGAGAGGGGGCAATTCAGGCTCGTAGGAATCTGACACATCCTCTGAGACCGCGGACTCAGGACGATCTTCTCTCAGTCAGTTTAGAATGGCAAGGACTAGCATCTGGAGTTCTCCACGACTCGAATGAAGGAGGGCAGCATGAGCAGACTTGCGGGACAGGCTGCGATCGTAACAGGCGGAGCGCTGGGCATAGGCGGTGCGACGTCACGCCGGCTGGCTGAAGAGGGCGCCAGCGTCCTGATAGCCGACGTCGACATGGACGCCGCTCAGTCCAACGCCGAAGCCATTGCGGAGGCGGGCGGAAACGCTGTCGTCATGCGGGCGGACGTGAGCCGCGCGGACGAGATTGAGGCGATGGTCGAACGGGCCCAAGCCGAGTTCGGCAGAATCGACATTCTCGTCAACAACGCGTTCTCCGCAGGTCTGTGGGGTGGAGAAAGCCCACTCGAGGACATAGCCGAGTCCGACTTCGACGCAGGCATGGGCATCTTGGTGAAGGCCCATTTCCTGACGGCCAAGCACGCCGTACCCTACATGCGCCAGAACGGACACGGCAGCATCGTGAACATCTCATCAGTGCACGGTCTGCTCGGCGCCCCTGGAGCCCTGATCTACGAGACAGGCAAGCACGCGGTCATAGGCATCACCCGGCAGCTTTCGACCGAGCTTGGGCCGGACGGGATAAGGGTGAACGCCGTCTGCCCAGGGCATATTGTTACCGAGCGACTCGAACAGAGGTGGGAGGATACGCCGTCCGGCCTGGACTTCTTCGTCGACCAGTACCCGGTCGGGCGCGTCGGACGCCCCGAGGACATCGCCAACGCGATCGTATTCCTGTGCTCTGACGAGGCGAGTTTCATCACCGGACACGCGCTTGTCGTCGACGGCGGTCTCACCGTGCAGCTACAGGAGAACTTCGGAGTCCGCCAGGGCCACTTCATACAGCAGAGGCCCGACACCGAACTGCCATACTGATGTGCCTTGTAGGGGCAGGCTTCAAACCTGCCCCTATGGGCCCTACTACTACAGCTACCAGAAGGAGCAAGCCATGAGCACTGTCAGCATCGACCACATCGCCATGCCCACGGCCAATGCCGAGAAGCTCATCGAGTTCTATAAGAGTATCGGATTTACGATAAACGACGAAGACGCCTGGCGTTCTGGTCAGGCCAGCATATTCTCGATCCAGGTTGGCGACTCCAAGATCAACGTCCATCCTGAGGGTTACACTGCGAGCCTTCGTGGGCCGACGGCTGTGCCGGGTTCAGCGGACATCTGCTTCGTCTGGAACGGGACGGCTGAAGAGTGCAGCAAGATGCTCGAGGATGCTGGTGTCGAGATCATCGCCGGTCCTGGCCCGCGCCGAGGGGCACTGAAGCACCGGAACGCCGTCAGCCTCTACGCTCGCGACCCCGACCAGAACCTGCTGGAGTGGATGGTGTATCTCGACGAGTAAGGTGTCTGAGAAGGTGTGCCCTCAGAGTTCCTCTTTCTGAGGGAACTACCAGGGGTAGTGCTCATGCTTTTCACCCTCACCCCAGCCCTCTCCCCCGTGTCAAGCACGGGGCAGGCTCTGAGGGAGAGGGGGCCACCACTCTGACGGCGTGCTCATACAGAATTGTTGCGCGTTCTAGGGGCTGATTACGTTTGACGCCTCACACCTCTATTGCTACACTCGCGCCGAGGCAAGCGGGACGACGAGTTCGTTTGTCCTTGCTACCGCGCAAAGCGTTCTCACTCGTATTTCAACTTCCGTGGAGGCGACCATGAGCAGCACTTATTCTGAACTCAACAAAGACACCTTCCTGTGGATGTACCGGACGATGGTGACGATACGCACTTTCGAGGAGCAGTCACGGCGAGAGGCCGACGCCGGCAAGCTGCGAGGCATGCACTCCTCCATAGGCCAGGAGGCGGTCCCGACTGGCATCTGCGCCCACCTTCGAGACGACGACTATGTCCTCGGAACCCACAGGAGCCATCACCACTGCATCGCCAAGGGCGTTGACCTCAGCGAGATGATGGCCGAACTGCTTGGCAAGGCCACCGGCACCAACAAGGGCAAGGGCGGCACGATGCACATCGCCGACATCAACAAGGGGATGCTCGGCGCAAACGGTGTCGTAGGCTCCAATATCCCCGTAGCGACAGGTGTGGGCCTGAGCGCCAAGGTGCGCGGCACCGACCAGGTCAGCGTCGTATTCTTCGGAGACGGCGCGTCCAGCCAGGGTGTGCTTCACGAGTCGATGAACCTCGCGAGCATCTGGAAGCTGCCCGTGCTGTTCGTGTGCGAGAACAACAGGTACGCGGAATCCACGCCGTTCGAGTTCACCGTAGCGGGCGCGTCGGTCGCCAACCGCGCCGCCGGTTACGACATGCCGGGCGTGTCGGTGGACGGTCAGGACGTCATCGAGATGCACGAGGTGGCCGCCGAGGCGGTCGCCCGCGCACGCAATGGCGACGGTCCCACGCTGATAGAGGCGCAGACCTACCGGTACCAGGGCCACTTCGGCGCCGACGACCCGCTCGGGTACAGGACGCAGGAGGAAGAGGACTACTACGAGGCGCGTGACTGCCTCGCCCGTATGGAGGCCCACCTCGTGGACAACGGGTTCGCCACCGAGTCCGAACTAAGGGCGATTGACGAAGAGTGCCGGCAGGCGGTTACCGACGCAACCAGGTTCGCGGACGAAAGCCCGTTCCCAGACCCAGAAGAGCTGATGACCGACGTGTATGTGAGCTACGGGTAGACAAGTCGCAGTCAAATGCGGCCATGGTCAGTCCTGACGTCTTTAGACTCCTGCTCATATGAGAATGATTTAGACATATGCGGTTACAGTCTGAGTTTATGTCAGCTGAACCGTTTTGACTGACCAATGCAGATTGCACATTCTACAAACAATGTCCCTATCAGATTAACCGATGAGAGGTGGCAGCATATTCAGAGTGGACACCCGGAGATGCAAAGTCACAGAGAGCAGATCCTGGAGACCATTGAAACCCCTGATTTCATTCAGGAAGGTGACTTCGGGGCTCTGCTGGCTGTACGGTTGTATCCAGCCACGTCACTCACTAGTAAGTATGTAATAGTGCCATACCAGGAAATTGAAGAGACTGATGGTTTCGTGTTGACTGCGTACTTGACCAGTCTCCCATCCTCAAGGAGGAGAGTCATTTGGAAGCGGTGTCAATACTAGACAGCAAACGCGACTTGAACTGGGAATACGACGGTGAGGGCGATGTACTCTATATCTCTGTCTCGTCTCCGAGGCCAGCAGTAGGTATAGATATAGGAGAGGGCTTAATCGTTAGATACGACGAAAGCAGGGGTGAAGTCGTCGGGGTTACTATTGTGGGCCTCAGAGAGAAGACGTTGCAGGAACTCTCAGACATTCCACATGACCGCGCCTAAGATCAACAAGAATACGCTGGAATTACTGATCAGATCGCTGGGAGAGAGAACATCATGGTAGCTGAAGCCGTACGACAGGTCTCATACATACAGGCAATCAACGAGGCCATCCGGCAGGAGATGGAACGCGACGAGAACGTCATCGTCATGGGCGAGGACATCGCCGGAGGCGGCGACAGGGAGGACAAGCAGGACGCATGGGGCGGCCCGATGAGGCTCACCAGGGGACTTGTCGGCCAATTCGGACGCGGCAGGGTGAGAGACACGCCCATCTCGGAGGCCGGGTTCATCGGAGCTGGCGTTGGGGCCGCCGCATCGGGGCTGCGTCCCGTGGTCGACTTGATGTACGTAGGTTTCTACGGCGTATGCGCAGACCAGATCACGAACAACGCCGCCAAAATCCACTACATGTTCGGCGGTAAGGTGACGATACCGCTGACGATCATGACAGGCACTGGTGCAGGCACGAACTCTGCAGCCCAGCACTCGGAGACCCTGTACTCGATCTTCACCCACTTCCCTGGTCTGAAGTGCGTTGCTCCGTCCGATCCGTATACCGCGAAGGGTCTGATGACCGCCGCGATACGGGACAATGACCCCGTCATCGTCTTCAACAACCGCCAGCTCATGGGCATCAGGTTCGACGTCGACGTGCCGGAGGAGTCTTACGAGATAGAGATTGGCAAGTCGCGCGTCGTGCAGGAAGGCACTGACGTCACACTAATAGGCATCAGCTATATGACCAACGTGTGCCTTCAGGCCGCGGCAGCGCTTGAGGAGCAGGGCTACTCCGTTGAAGTAGTCGATCTGCTGTCACTGTCGCCGATGGATGACGAGACGATACTCAACTCGGTCAAGAAGACCCGCAAGGTCGTGATAGTCGACGAGGACTACCCGCGCTGCTCCATCGCGTCTGACATTTCTGCGCTCGTCGCCGAGGAGGCGTTCGACTACCTCGACGCTCCGCCCAAGCGCCTGAACGCGCCACACGCGCCCGTACCGTACAGCAGACCTCTGGAGGCGCTATTCGTGCCCACGGCTGAGATGACCGTCGAGGCAGCGCTCAGCGTGCTGGAGTAGGGACAGGTGAGAGGTGACCTGCCGCGGCGGGTATGAAAGTCCCCTCTCCCTTGACGGGAGAGGGTTAGGGTGAGGGTGAAAGAACTGGCTACTCCAATTGTCATGCCCAGGCTGGGCGACTTCATGACCGAGGGCGTTGTCGTCCGGCTCGCCAGGAGCCAGGGTGACGAGGTCAACCAGGGCGAGGTCATCGCCGAGATCGAAACCGAGAAGCTCAACTACGATCTCGAATCGGTCGCAGGCGGTCGCTTCCACCCGGTAGTCGACGAGGGCGCTACGGTAGCAGTAGACGGCCTGATTGGATACGTGCTCGACGAAGGAGAAGAGGCACCCGCCCAGGAAGCTGCTGCAGCCCCGGCTACACGGACTGCGACCAGACAGGCACCGCAGAGACGTCCTGCGGCACGCCAGCAGGTGGGAGGATCAGTGCGCTCGACCCCGGGCGCTCGCAGGGTCGCATCCAATCTCGGCGTCGACATATCGGAGGTAACTCCCACCGGCCCTGGAGGACGTGTGGTCGAGGCAGACGTCCGGGCATTCGCGGAAGCTCAGGCCGCTGCGCCTGCGGTCGTACCGTCTACACCGGGAGCACGCAGACTCGCAACCAACCTCGGAGTGGACCTGTCGCAGGTGACTCCCACAGGACCGAGGGGACGTATCGTCGAATCGGATGTCCGTGCTTTTGCCGAGGCCCAGGCCGCCGCGCAGGCACCAGCGATGCCTCCGGGTCTGCCTGAGCCCTCGAGGAGCGAGCCGCTGAGCGGGATGCGTCGAAGCATCGCCCAGCACATGTCGGACAGCCTGAGGAACACTGCCCAGCTTTCGTACTTTCTCGAAGTTGACGCTACCGAGGCGCAGCGAATGCGCAGGGAGGCATCCCAGGGTGAAGACACCACGATAACGTTGGCCCACGTGCTAATCAAAGCGTGTTCAGAAGCGCTCAGACGGGTGCCGGCCATGAACTCCGTGCTGTCAAGCGGGACTATCCACTACTTCGACCAGGTGAACATTGGCGTTGCGGTCGCGCTCGACGATGGGCTGATCGTCCCGGTGGTAAGGGACGTAGGCTCGATGAACATAACCGAGATTGCCGATGCGACTTTCGAGTTGGCAAACAAGGCGCGTGCGAACGAGCTTTCTCCGGACGACGTGGTTGGCGGCACGTTCACCATCAGCGTTTTAGGCTCCGTCGATGGCTTCACACCGATCCTCAACCCGCCACAGAGCGGAATCCTGGGCGTGGGTCGCGTAGTGCAGAAGCCGGTGGTCTCTCGCGGCGAGGTGGTGGTAAGGGAGATGCTGACGCTCAGCTTGACAGCCGATCACCAAGTCATAGACGGCGCCGTCGCCGCCAGCTTCATGCGCCGCCTCCAGGCCACCGTCGAGCGTCCCGCAAGACTGTTCAGGTAGGGCATCACATGGAATACGTAAGACTTGGGCGCAGCGGGCTGAAGGTGTCGAGGGTGTGCTTGGGCACCAACATGTTCGGCGCGGGATACGTGGAGGATGACCGCGCCATATCGGTAATCGACGCTGCGCTCGCAGCGGGCGTCAACTTCATCGATACCGCCGATGCCTACAACGCGGGTCACTCCGAAGTGGTCGTCGGCAAGGCGGTGAGAAGTCGCAGACACGATTTCGTAGTTGCCACCAAGGGCTTCATCGCAACTGGCGATGGTCCGAACGATATAGGCCTGTCTCGTAAGCACCTCATCGACGCCGTCGATAGCAGCCTGAGAAGGCTGGGTACCGACTATATCGACCTGTACCAGGTGCACTACTTCGACCCTGACACGCCGCTCGAGGAGTCGCTGGGCACGCTGGATGACATGGTGCGGGCAGGCAAGATCCGCTACATCGGCTGCTCGAACTTCGCCGCGTGGCAGCTCACGAAGGCTCTGTGGGTCAGCGACAAACGCGGATATGAACGGTTCGAGTCGGTGCAGCCTGAGTACAACATGGGGAAGCGCGACATCGAGGGCGAGCTGTTCGCCGCCTGCGACGACCAGGGAGTCGGAATCATCCCCTACCAGGTATTCATGGGCGGTGTGCTGACGGGAAGGTACGATCCCAATGCCGGCCCTCCCGACGACAGCCACATGGCGTCACGACACGCACAGCGTGCCAAGGACACCTACTGGAACGAGCGTACCTTTGGCATGGTCGAGTCGCTCAGGTCGACCGCGGCAGAGCTAGAAGTCAGCGTACCCCAGCTTCTCATCGCCTGGACTCTATCGCGCCCACAGATCACGTCAGTGATAGTAGGCGCGTCCCGTCCCGAGCAGGTCCAAAGCAACGCCGAGGCCACGACGATAGACTTACCTGCCGAGGTTGTAGCGCAGTTGGACGCGCTGTAGCAGCGCTCGCAGGCGACTCGTATTCCCACCCACTGGATTCCCGCTTTCTCGGGAATGACGATTGAATGACAGGCCGGAGCAGAGTACATACATGCAGATAACCCCACACGTTTACAACATGCACATCGACGACGGCGCTGTCTCCCACCCCGGCGGATCTAACAACTACTTCGTTGGGGACCCTTCGGGCGAGATGGTGCTGATCGACACTGGCGACCACTGGCGGGAGTGGACCCAGTCCATCCTCGACTACTACGCCGAACTCGGGAAGCCGACGATCAAGGCGATCCTGATTACGCACGGCCACGTCGACCACATCGGCGGACTCGACCGTGTGCAGGAAGCCACGGGAGCAACGGTACGCTGCCACCCTGAACTCGTCGAACGGCTGCGCAAGATTCTGGGCGACGATGATGCTGTCGCTCCGCTGGAGGACAATGAGCACGTCGAAGTGGCTGGCGTGACGCTCAGCGCGCTGTTCACGCCGGGCCACGAGGTCGACCACGTCTGTTACCACTTGGCAGAGGACGGAGTGATGTTCACCGGAGACACAGTGCTCGGCGCATCGTCCACGTCAGTCGGCGATCTCTCGTCGTACATGGAGTCTCTCCAGAGGCTGATCGAGATCGAACACGAGACCGTGTGTCCCGCGCACGGCCCGGTTGTACCGCCACCCAAGGGCAGTGGACTAATCCGCTGGCAGTACGATCACAGGGCTCGGCGAGAGACACAGGTGCTTGAAGCACTGAATGAAGGTCACACAACCGCCGAGTCGATCACAGACTCGATCTACCCCCGCGATCTAAAACCCGGCCTCAAGCGTTCCGCACAGCGCAACGTCACAACGCATCTGGCAAAGCTCAAGAACGACGGAGTTGTCGAGGAGGCCCCTGCGAGCTTCAGCTTGAAGTGAGGTAGTCTGTAGCCAGCGCCTCTCCCTCTGCCGTTAGCTCCTCGATGTCCGACATCGACTCTTCGCTATGCGGTTCCAGGAATAGGAACACGACCTCCGCCACTTTTCTCTGCGGCATGGCGCGCTGGATGGCTAGAGCATATCCCGCCGCCTGTGGCCGATAACGAGCGGCTGCGGCTGCCGCTCCTTCGGCGGTCACCGAGTCCGTCTTGTAGTCCACGATGACGAGTCCGTCTGGGTCTTCGAACAGCAAGTCGATGAACCCCTGTAGCGATCCACCGGCGATCGGTACTCCGACAGGCACCTCCCGCCAGTACCGTCCAGACTCCACTGCACGCTTCACCACGCTGCTCCGCACCGCGACTCTCGATAGCCTGATGATGTCTTCGACCCGCCCCGGGATGCCTTCAGCATACGCCTGGGCCCGGGCGGTCTCATCGATTCCGTTGCCGGTTGCGAGGTCTATGGTCTGGAGTACGGCGTGGACGGCGCGTCCTATCTGTGTTCCAGCGCGTCCGCGCCTCCAAGGCTCTTCGTTCTCCTGCTCGTCCTTGGTCTCCTCGTTGGCGACCTCCGCCAGCCTGGTCGCCGCCACCGTGGTTGGACGCCCCTGTTGCCCGATCACTTCGTCTCGCGCCTTGATCCATTGTGATCTGGCCTCGCGGGAGTGCTGGACTGCATCCAGAGCATCACCACTCTGCACATCTGTCGCTGACGATGGCGGGAGTAGCTGCTGGCCAGTCGTATCTGGCAACCGGCGCCACATATCTTCATGCTCCTCGAAGTGGTCGGCGATATAGGAGGCGTCTGTCTCGGCTCCCAGACGCCTGTACATGCTGAGCACGAGGTGGTCCATGGCACGTGTTGTGGCGACGTACAGTAGCCTGACATGCTCGTCCTCGAGCATCGCCTTCTCGTCTGTCTGTAAGTCCTCGTAGCCTGCTGTCTGGAACGTACGGACGCCGCTTCCGACCTTTACCTCGACCGAGTTACGTCCACTATGTCCGTCCTGGCGTCCAAACAGCACCTGGCCCGTCCGGTTCGATCTCCGATTGTTCAGACCTGTCAGAATCACCACTGGGAACTCCAGCCCTTTGGAGCCGTGTACCGTCATGATGCGGACAGCGTCCTCGTCGGTCTCGGGTACAGGAGTCTCCGTCACGCGGGCTCCCTCGCTTCGTAGCCGGTCGATCCATTCGAGAAAACTGCGAAGGGAGCCGCCGCCGGCCTCTGTGAATGCCCTCGCCTGCGCCACGATGAACCGATACCTGCGCCACTGCTCACGCCTGCGTGGATGGTCGACCGCGGCGGTCATCAGCGGCCGCTCGCGAACGAACCCGTCTATCAGGGCCGCGACCGAGCTCCACATCCTGCGCTCGTGGTAGCTGCCGAGTGCTTCCAACCCTTCGGCCACAGGGCCACGCCGGTTACTCGAACGAGCTAGATAGTCGAACCGGCCACCTGACTCGTAGTACCTGAGCAGGTCTACGTCGGTGCAGGCGAAGGCCGGTGAACGAAGCGCGGCGACTATCGCGACCTCATCCTCAGGGTCGTCGATCGCCCTGAGGCAGTTGAGCAGATCGCGGACCTCCTGCGTATCGAAGATTAGCGAGCTGCCCTCCAGCCTGTACGGCACGCCAGCGTCGTCGAGAGCGACCTCGAGGTCTCTCAGGCCCGTGCGGGTCGGCATCAGTATGCAGATGTCCGAGTACCTGGCCGCCCTGTACTCAGGCGCGCCGTTGCTCTCGCCTGATCGAATCTGCCAGCCACTGCCGGTAATCTGCTTGAGGGCTGACGCGATCCCCTGGCACTCTAGCGCCCTGACTTTTCCCATCAGTGCATCGAAAGCGTCGCCTAGCTCCCAGACCGATGGCGCACCTTCGTCGCCTGTTTCGTTTTCCCACCTGTGCCGCAGGCTCACGTACTCGGCCTGTGACTCGCTGGCTTCCATCCAATTGCTGAACAGGTGGTTCACCCAGTCGATGATCGGTCGGTGCGACCGGAAATTCTGGTCGAGGTTGACCGGTGTCTGGTTCATCCGGCTCCTGAGGGTGTTGAGCTGGCGGACGTCTGCCCGCCGGAAACGATAGATTGACTGCTTGGGATCGCCGACGACGAACAGCCTGCCGTCTGCCGGCTTCACGTTGCGCCAGTCCGTTGGACGCGACTCCGGTGGCGTGCCATCCGGGACGTCCTCGGCGATGAACATGGCGATCTGCATCTGAATGGGGTCGGTGTCCTGGGCTTCATCGAGCAGCAGGTGCGTGTACTGCTGCCTGAAGTGGTCGCGAACCCTGATGTTGTCTCGAAGCAGGTTCCGTGCCCAGACCAGCAGGTCGTGATACCCGGCGCGACCCTCTCGCTTGCGCTCCTGTTCGTAGCCGACTACGAAATCACGGAGCGCACTCAGAATCAGGGGCAGCGACGTGCCCCGGGCCTGGTCCAACTCCATCGCGGCGGCGTCATGAAGCTCCTGGAGGTAGTCCTTCATCTGCTTGCACGCATTGACGCCTGAGGTCGGATCGGTGTTCCAGTCGCCCTGGCGACCCCGGTTCATGCGAAGTGGCATGAGCCTGGACAGCATTCCGAGAGCGGCGGGCGACCCCGGCTCCATCTCGTTCAGCCGTCGTATGGACGACAGCTTGGACTGGACGTGCTGGAAGAGCCGGTCGTCATCTCGCAGCTTCGAGAAGCCGCACAGTCGCTCAAGCTCAGGTCCGGCGTCAACGAGCTTCTGAGCAGAATGGAACTTAGCTGCCTCCTCTCCCTCAGAGCCTGCCCCGGACTTGATCCGGGGGAGAGGGCTGGGGTGAGGGTGAACCGCAGTGTCGTCGAACACAACCCCCTCAAGGAGGTCGTAGTTCTTGTGGAACTCCAGCGCGATCTCTCGGAGTTGGTCTGGGCGCAGGCCGAGGGACAGCGCCACCGGCAACGTCGGGACATTGTCCGAGTCGTCCAGGGCCCAGTCCAGCCACTCGTTCCACTTCTCGTCGAAGTCGAGGTCGCTGGCGACCTGGTCCATCGTCTCGAACGATGGCGGAAGCCCCGCCTCCAGCGGACGCTCGCGAAGAATCGCTCCGGCGAAGCTGTGCAGCGTGGTGAACGTCGCCCTGTCGATGTCCTCGACTCCAACAGCGCAACGGTCACGCCACGCCTGGTCGACTTCGTCATCAGATGCTGCCTTCTCAAGCTCCTCCCTGATGCGCTCCTGTAGCTCCGAGGCTGCGGAGTTGGTGAAGGTGATCGCAGCGACCCTGTCTACTGTTGCCTTGCCCGACCCGATCAGGTTGACGACCCTGCTCACCATGCTGGTGGTCTTGCCGGTGCCCGCCCCCGCCTCGACGAACATAGTCTCGCCCAGCGTGAGCCGGATCTTGTCACGTGCGGCCTGGTCTATGGGTGTGAACGCCGTCATCATGCCACTACTCGCCAACCAGGTCGCGGTAACCGGACAGCAGCGGATCATCACGTTTGCTCTCCCATGTCCGGTCACGCCGTGAAGGACAGAGCGAGTCGAAATCGCAGAATGCACAGTTGTTGAATCCGAAGCGGGTGCGCTCTCCAGGATTGGCTGGGAACACACCACTCCTGATACCTGAGACGATGCTGGTGACTACCTCACCGAGCCTGTTGCGTACCTCGTCGGAGCTGCCATCGACGGGCTCCTTTGGAGCGAGCGCGAACGATCCGCGCGTCGTCACGAACCAGTACGCTGAGCTTACGTTATCGACGTTCGCAAGGCCGCGCTGTGCAGCCAGTGCGTACACCCCTAGCTGGAGCTTTTTGCCCTTGTCTGTGGGGTCGTTTTCGAGACCATTGTATTGCCAAGAGCTCCCTGTCTTGTAGTCGATGACCAGCGCAGTGCGACCGTCTGAGGAGACGTCGACGCGGTCGATAATACCCCTGAATCGCACCCGCTCGCCGTCATCGAGACTCCATACCGCCTCCTGCCAGTGGCCTTCTGGCAATCCGAACTTGACCTCGAACTCCTTTGGTGTCACCTCAAATCTAGCCCTGTGAGCGTCGTCCCGCTCCAGGAATGTGTCGAGGTCGGCCAGGACCTGTGCCCTCTCCAGCTCCCACATCACAGGCCTTCCTGTAACGCCGTCAGCCTCGGCCTTGGAGAATCGCTCATGGGCGACCTTCATGAGCACCGCCCTGTGATCGGCGCTCCAGGCCTCGTGAGGCTGGGGCATCGTTCCAGACTCAGCCACGCGCCTCATAAACTCATCCAGGATGTTGTGGATCAGGCTGCCGCGTTCAAGGGCCGATATCGAGAACACATCCTCCGGGGTCTCAATTGAACCGATCCTGAGCACATTTCCGAGGAAGTAGCTGAACGGGCACGCAGCCCAGCGTTCGAGTCGCGTCGGGGACAGCGCCCTGTTGAGGGTGTAGCTGGCATAACTGGACTCACGAGCGACAGACGAACCGTTGCCATCCCACTGGGTGAAGTCCCGGCTGTTCCGCGCTCTTCCCAGTTCCAGAGTTCTGCTGAGGATTGTGCCAGTGGCAAACGGGTGTTGGGACACGCGCTGGCCTGCCCTCTCCCAGCGGACCAGGTGGCGCAAGTCGTAGTCGAGCAAATCGGAGGCATCTATCGCTGCGCCATCCAGCAGTCCGGACTCTGCCGAGGGAACAACGGTCAGCCAGTCACTGCCTCCCATGCGCTGCAACTCGGATGCGGTCACCCGCGCCCCGCTAAGTTTCGCCGCCTGTTCGAGCAGCCACCTGGACGCGTGCTGCTCTCGTCCCGCGGATAGGTCTGCCAATGAGACCGACAGAGTCCTGTCAGGCGCGCTGTCGAGCGCGTAAAGGTAGTCGAGTCGCTCTCTGGCCCTGGCGTCCTGCGGCATGTCGAATCCAGCAGACGAGCCCCCGGCGCGGTGTCGCGCTGACTCTGGGACCAGCGGATCGTCTCCCAGCGCGGGCGGCACCGCTCCCTCGATCATTCCGACCATGTACACGGCGTCGAATCGCATTCCGGCCGCGTCCCGGAACCGGGCGACAAACACGCCTCTTCCCATCTCGCCCAGGCGTCCGGCAGAAGCCTGCAGCGCCTCGTACAGGTCCTCGCGAAATACCTGAAGTGTAGGGTCCGGTGCGACCGCACCCGCGGCGGTCAACTCCGAAAGTATGTCCTGGACTCTCTCTAACGCATCCAACTCGTGCTCTGGAGTGCCTGTCCCCCTGGACACATAGTCGTCGACCAGCCGGCGAGCCCACGCCGAAAAGTCGGCCCACGACGCGCCTTCATTCGGCGGCTGAATATCGTCGTGGAGGTGCCCGATGAAAGCGAGCATATCCCTCGCCGACTTGGCCTGCGAGCTCATGCTTCGCAGCCTCCCCTCCGACATCTCCTCAGCCTTTTCTGGGTCGGAGATCGACTCCTCAAGCCCCGCAGCGTACTTGTCCAGCCTGTCTCTCCACTGTTCGATGCCACGGACGATTCCCACCTCTTTCGACAGCTTGTCCCACCTGCTCGGGTTCAGCCGAATCTCTCGGGAGGGCGACCTGACCGGGCATCCTGTCAGCCACGAGGCGACTTGCCCGCGTCGAAGATCGCTGTCGGCCAGCTCCATGAGGCCAACCAGGGTCCGTCCCACGGCAGTCTCGGCAAGAGTAGTGCGGTCCGGCCCTGCGATGGGTATGCCGGCCAGATCCATCTCCTCAGCGATGATCTTGCCGTAGTCGGACTTGCGGTACAGCACTGCCATCCGGCCGAATGGCATCCCATCGTGCGCTCGACTGACGATCTGCCGGATTATCCACCTGATCTCCTGGTGAGGGTCAGATGCGACCAGCAGATGTGTATCGGCTTTCTCTCCCTCCGGGCTCACGGGGGCAGGTAAACCGTCAATTCGTTCGTCCTGAGCTTGTCGAAGGACGGCCCCAGCCCCTGGATTCCCGCCTTCGCGGGAATGACGGTCTGCGAGATACACACTCCTGTCAGCTCCCTCTGGGAGAGGGTTCACTACGTCGATTTGCGACGCTCTCAGAAATGGCGACAGTCGCTTAGCCAGCCCATCCAGTGGCTCGTTGGCAGCGGGGTCGTCCGTGAGTCCGAGCATCACGACACACCGTTGTCGTCTGGCCAGCGCATCGATTAGCGCCACCTGTCCGGGTGTGAGATCACGCGGCAAGTAGAACACGATCGCGCCGATGTCCTCGAATCCGGCAGTCGGTTGATCATCGACAGATACGGCAGCGGCTCGTGCCAGGTCCTCGTCGTCATAGAATTCTGCTGTGTCGAGTCTGAACTGCCGGTACAGTCTCACGGTCTCGGCCTGCAGCACCCCGGCACCGGCGAGAGCGTCTAAGGCGGTGCTCGAGACATATCTCAGGCCTCGAAATGCCTGCTTGAGGCTGCGCAGGGTGGACGAGTGTTCCCTCAGGTCGCCAAGTGGTCCCACGGCCTCGCTTGCTGCGGACCGGACGGCTGCGTTCTCGATGACTCGCGTAAGGGGAGCGCGACCCTCGCTCGCCATGCGCGGCGCGCCAAGGAACTCCGCGAGCCGCGAAAACACCATGAACCTGACGTTTACGAAACCGACGCGTGCGAAGTCGTGCCTCAGCGACAGGTTGGCGTAGTTGGACGGGCCTACGACCGTCACCGGAGCCAGCGGATCGTCGCGCTTCAGGTCATCGACTACGTCGCGCAGGCGTTCCGGAGATAGTTGGCCAACGATGAGCGATTGGGAAGATTGCATCAGTTCTGGTACGAAGTGGGACGAGGAAATCTCACTCCTCACTCCTCTCCGCTCTCTCCTCGGCGCGAAGCGCCCCTCACACTGCCCTCGTTACGGCCATGGACGCCACCTTGGGCAGCTCGCTTAATATGACCGAGCAGCGGTATCCCGTCGCCTCGGGCGAGCCTGCCCTCACAACCAGGATGTCGTCAGGCTCGGGAACGAAGTTGGCGAAGACCTGGTAGTCCTGCGGTCCAACGTCGCCCTCCAGCACCCTGACGATCTTCAGGTCGGCTATCGATCGGCCAATTCTGGGATGGAGATACTCGCGAACGTCTTGTTTCGTCCAGGTCCCCCAGAAGTCTGCGGCTCCCCCGATTGTCACCACGAGCTGACCCTGCCGGACAGGGGTGGAGTCGTCTCCCACCGAGTCCGACGACGCAAGGGACGAACCGAGGACCGAGGCGACGTCAGCCACGGTGTCCAGCACCACCTCCTGCGAGTACGCCGCGGAGCGCACCTGTCGCGGCTCCCACGACGCGAACACCGTGACCGCGCTCTGGTCCGGACTGAGCCCACGCTCCACGTGCAGAGGCAGCCAGTCGGAGTCGGACTCGTTCTCGGCGATGCAGTACGTGTACTTGCCGGGATGTCCGATTACCGTTCGGTCGAACAGCCCGGGTATGGACGCGCATGCGTTCATCAGGATGAGACGTATCGCCCGCCCAATCGTTGCGTTGGCCCGGTTGCCGGGCCCGAACAGGTTTGCCCCCGAGTTCATGCCGATCTCTTCCGCGACGGGTCCATTGACGATCACCAGCACCGCCGCGCCGCCCTGGCTGGACGAGGGAGCGATGAGATTGAACTCCGGGTCCAGCATCGCCTCTGTCGCGGCCAGCACGACAGGGAAGTACTCTGGCAGGCAGCCGGCCATGACAGCGTTCGCGGCGGTCTTGGCAACAGTCACCTCGCGCCTGCGCTCCGGTATCGAGCCGAGGACTTCGTCCGCGGGACGTCCGGCGACGTCCATGAACTCCTGCACTCGATAAAGCGTGGGCGGAATGACCGGCAGACCGTCAGTCCACCCCATCTCGTAGCAGTGTTCTATGGCCTCGATCGCGTCGTTCCACTCGGCCGTTACCAGGTCCTGCATGTGTTTCCCCTCTCGGTGACAGTGGGCTTCTCGCCACCCACATCCTACCCTTTTCCTCACCGGGGCTTATAGGGGTAGGTAAATCGACAGTACGTTCGCCCTGAGCTTGTCGAAGGGGCTGACAGGAGTAGGTAAAGTGTATTCCGACAGGCATGAACTTCAGCCAACAGGCCCCATCTCCCTTGATGGGAGAGGGCTGGAGCCTGCCCCGTACTTGATACGGGGGTGAGGGTGAAAACCTCGAATACTTACCAGTCTCAGCCCATTTGGGAATACAGGGAACTCGCGGGAAGAATGTGAAATGCCCTAGATGTCCCTACCGCCAGCCGTCAGGAGAATCATTTCCAGGATCTCATAGCTGGTGATGGACCCCTGGAATTCTCCGGTATCGGGGTCGATCACGGGCAACACCGAAACCGAGCTCTCCTGCATTCGCTGAAGCGTGTCCTCCACAAGCTCATCCGGGTCAGCTGTCAGCGTGCTCTGCCGCATGAATTCCACCAGCGAGGTACTGGCCCACTGGCTCCTGGGAAGGTACCTCAGGAAGTTCAGTGAAACTATACCGGCCAGGTCGGAGCCGTCCACCACCAAATAGTCATGCTGTTCTGAGGTAGTCCAGTTGTTCCACGAAACTCCGCACACTGATGGACTGGTCCGGGTAGATCCGCGTATCGTCGATCACGTCCTTTACGTGGATACCGTCCAGCACAAAGCGGTCCATCATGTGGGGGATGTCACTGTCTTCGGCAGCGTCATCAGGATGTTTGACCCTTCTTACTGCGTAGCTGATCCCAATGGGCGTCAGCAAAATGTAGCCAAACATGATCACAACCAGCAGCGAGAAGAGGGCCTCGTTGATGACATGTGCGTGCAGCATGACCAGGAGTAAGGCGATCTCTGCCACGCCCTTGGCCATCAATCCGCTTGCCACGGCGAATGGGGAATCCAGCCGGGTAACGTAGGCGCTGATGAAGGCGCCGGCGAACTTGGCGGCCAGGGGCACGAAGATCAACGCCGCTATGAAACCGGGATTCAACTCCAGGAAGTCCAGGCTTAAGTTCAGTCCAGCAGAGGCAAAGAAGAGGGGTACGAAGAGCCCTTCCGCCGTGCTCCTCATCCCTGGCATGGAGTCGTGCCTCAGCTGGTAGGGCAGCGGCGAGAGGGCCGCGCCAAACAGCAGGGCGCCTATCGAGCCATGGAGCCCGACCTCTTCGGCTATCACGATGACCAGGAACAGTCCGCCCAGCAGCAGACCGTACGAAAGCTGCTGCACCTGCAACACCCGGTGCAGCAGCACCAACACACGTGGGACGACCTTGTTGCAGACCAGCCACATGACAATGGTGAATGCGGCCAGTTCACCTACGAGAAGAAGCACGCTGGTAACTACGCTCAGTTGTCCTTCCTCCTCGAGGAAGGCGTGTTCGCTGATGGCAAACCCTACTATGAAGAGGACCAGCAGCTCTGCGATCACCACGCCGGTGAAGATCTGTATCCCTACCGGGTCCTTGAGCCGCTCTTCGTCTATCAACACCTTGGCCACGATGCCCAGGCTGGAGAGCGACAGCACACCGGCCACGGCCATTGCATCGGTAAAGGCGAGATCCAATCCCACATCGAACAGGACGTCGGTGGTCACCACCACGGAGATCGCAACTGAAAGGACGGCGGCAACGAAGAGCCGTCCCCGTATCGCAGACAGGAAGCCGGAGATGTCCAACTCGTCCAGGCCCACCAGGAAGAAGAAGACGAAGATGCCGATGTTCAGCAGGAGTTGAATGTCCCTGTTGGGTTCCACCAGGCCGGTCACAGGCCCCAGAAGTACTCCAGCGATGGCGTAGGCGAAGATCGAACTGATGCCAATCCGTTTGAACAGCCCCTCCAGTAGCTTGGCCACCACCAGGAGCAGACCGACAGAGAACAGGGCGTCAAAAACCTCCATAGACCACTCCTTTCGGGTTATTGCCTTGAGGTTCAGTCATATAGTGGGTAAATGGAGACGATGGCAAAAATATATGGACTGATGGCGGAGTTGTCATCATGGTGGACCACCATTCGTCGTCGCTTCTGACGTGCTAGCATAATGGCCTTCACCGCCAACGCCCCTGGGTCGAAAATGTTGCAAGTCGTTAACATCTCAAAGAGCTACGGATCAGAAGTCATCCTCGAAGATGTATCGTTCGTGGTGAATCCCGGGGAACGCTTGGGTCTGATCGGTCCCAACGGCTCGGGCAAGTCGACGCTGCTTCGAATCGTCGCGGGCGAGGAGCAGGCCGACACCGGACGTGTCATCCTCGGCTCAGCCACATCCGCTGCGTGGCTGCCGCAGGGGTTTGAGGTCGACTCGGCCCAGACGCTTGGTGAGGCGGTGCGTCGAGGTCTTGAAGACCACACCAGGGCCCACCAGGAGCTGCTCAGGATCGAGGAGAGCATGTCCCGCGCCACTGGCACGGAGTTGGATGGCCTGTTAGAGGAGTACGGCACTGCGTCCGATGAGTTCGCGGTGCTCGGCGGCTATGATGTCGAGCAGCGCATAGCTGTCGTGCTCCAGGGACTGGACCTCGGAGGCGTACCGAGCGTCACGCCTCTCTCCATTCTCAGTGGAGGACAGCGAACGAGGGCTGGACTTGCGAGCATAATCGTGTCCGCCCCCGATGTCCTGCTGCTCGACGAGCCGACCAATCATCTCGACATCGAGGCGCTGGAGTGGCTGGAGGAGTATCTGTCCGGATACGAGGGCGCAGCCGTGATCGTGTCCCACGATCGAACCTTCCTGGACGGCGCGGTGACTGGCATCCTGGAGCTCGACAGCCAGCACCCCGGCCTCGCTGCGTATCCGGGCAACTACTCGGATTACAGGTCGGCGAAAGAGAGCGAAGTAGAGAAGCAGACTGCGGCCTGGAAGGACCAGGAGGCTGAGAGGCGAAGGATAGAGAAAGACATCGCCCAGACGAAGCAGACCGCGCTTCGCACTGAGACCTCGACTACGCACGACTTCTACCGTCGACGCGCAAAGAAAGTGGCGCGCAAGGCGAAGTTGCGAGAGAGGCGCCTTGAAAAGACGCTCTCGTCTCCAGACCGGGTGGAACGTCCCAAGGCGGCGTGGACGATGAAACTGGACTTCGGACGAACGCCCAGGGGCGGCACCCGTGTGCTTGTGCTTGACGATGTTGGCCACGGATTCGATGGACGGTGGCTGTTCAGGGACGTCAACCTCCTGCTGGAACACGGAGAACGTGTCGCGCTTCTAGGCCCCAATGGTTGCGGCAAGTCCACGTTGCTCAAGTTCGTGGCCGGACTCGGGGCTCCGAAACTGGGCTCCGTGCGGATCGGCGAAAACATCACGCCGGGCTACATGCCACAGGACCAGGCAGGGCTGGATTGGAACATGTCCGCCCTAGAAATGATCCGGCAGGCGACGGACGTAACTGAAACTGAGGCCCGAACTCTGCTCCACCTATACTTATTCGAGGGTGACGAGCCTCTGCTGCCCGCCAGTAGCCTGAGCTACGGTCAGCGCTCCCGCCTGCTGCTTGCCACCCTGGTGTTGGAAGGAGTGAACTTCCTGCTTCTGGACGAGCCGATGAACCACCTCGACATACCGTCGCGAGAACGGTTCGAGGAGGCGCTCGATGCCTTCCCGGGGACTGTGCTGATGGCCGTCCACGACCGCACGTTCATCGATCGCTACGCCACCGCCATCTGGAACGTCGAAGACGGCACGATCCGCCGCTACACAGACCGCCACTCCGCAACACGTGGGCCAGCAGTCGTAACCGGCAGTTCACAAAGTCTTGGACTTTTCTAAATTCGCGCCGCAATGCGTTGACATCGCACATATGGTCTGATAGTCTAACCGTCAGAACATTCGTACGCGAGGTCAAAAATGAAGAACCGGCTCTCACAGCGACAACAGCGCATCCTTGAGTACATCCAGACGTTCATGGGCGAACACCAGTACCCGCCCACGGTGCGCGACATCCAGAATGGCTGTGAGGTCAGTTCGACCTCAGTAGTCGACTACAACCTCCACAAGCTCCAGGCGATGGGCTATCTGAGGCGCGAGCCTGAGGTATCGCGAGGCATCGAACTGATTGGAGAGGGCCTGAAGGGCTCGAAGCGCGATATCCAGAGAGTCCCAATCATGGGCAGCATCGCTGCTGGTGAACCTCTGCAGATCCCGGACGCTCCATCGTATGCGTCCGAAAGCGTCGACACGGTAGACCTGCCCCCGTTCCTAACCAAAGACCGCCAGGACCTCTTCGCGCTAAGGGTCAAGGGCACGTCCATGATAGATGCCCTTGTGGCGGACGGAGACCTCGTACTGCTGGAGCCTGCCGTCGATGCCAGTGACGGTGAGATGGTCGCGGCATGGATCAACTCGAAAGAAGAGACCACGCTCAAGCGGTTCTACATTGAAGGCGACATGGTCCGCCTCCAGCCCGAAAACGTCACCATGGCCCCGATAATGGTGCCCGCCAAGGACGTGTCAGTCCGAGGCAAGGTCGTCGGGGTCGTACGCACCATGTAGATGCGGCCCGCGAGTCGTTTTGCTTGACTGTGATTGGGGGACTCCTGTTTAAGGGGTCCCCTTTCACGTTGGCTTCTAATCCACCGTGCTACAATAGAGGCTACCTTTACCGAGTGGTAATCCGTTGTCGGCACCCCCTGCTTCTCAGATTTCTCTCCAGGTCACCGGGATGACCTGCGCCGCGTGTGTCTCCCATGTTTCAGATGCACTGATTTCGGTCGACGGAGTGGAAGACGTGGCAGTGAATCTCGCCACGGAGAAGGCGACGATGTCGCTCCGTGAGCCCATGCAATCTGGCAACGGGTCCCTCAGCCTGGACGTCCTGAGCGACGCGCTCGAAGACGCTGGATACGGCGTCGCTACTCGCAAGGTAACCCTCGGCATCGACGGTATGACGTGCGCGGCCTGCGTGTCCCACGTCGAGAGCGCTCTGACCAGTGTGCAGGGAGTCGAGTCTGCATCCGTCAACCTTGCAACCGAGAGGGCCACCGTTGAGTACGTCCAGGGCGTGACCGGAATAGCCGACCTGCGCCACGCCGTCGAGGACTCCGGTTACTCCGCCACTGCGATTGGCGACGGGGAGTACGAGGAAGACTCCACTCCAGGCCGCCTGAGGGCTCTGAGGATCAAGTTCGTATTCAGCCTGGCAGTTGCCGCAGTCGTCATGGCGCTCATGGCACTGCCGAACGCGCATGACCTTCTTCCATTCAGGATGGACTTCCTCCTGTTCGCCCTGGCGACGCCGGTCCAGATTTGGGCAGGCTGGAGCTTCTACACCTCGGCTTGGAGCGCGGCCCGGCACCTCACGTCGAACATGAACACGCTTATCGCAGTGGGCACGTCGGTCGCCTACACGTACAGCACAGTTGTCACGTTCTTTTGGGACTCGTCGTTCTTCGAGGGACGCGCCACAGATACCTACTTTGACACGTCCACTGCAATCATCGGCATCGTACTGCTGGGCAGGTTCATGGAGGCCAGGGCGAAACGCAGGGCCTCCAACGCGATCCAGGCCCTGATGGGACTTCAACCCCGCACCGCGAGGGTCATCAGATCGACGGCCCCTCTCTCCCTTGAGGGAGAGGGTGAATACTCCGACGACCAGTATGTTGACATCCCCATTGAAGACATTATTGTCGGGGAGAAGATAATCGTCCGTCCGGGCGAGCGGATTCCGGTGGATGGCGTCGTCGACACGGGTACCTCATCCGTAGACGAGTCGATGCTGACCGGAGAGAGCGCTCCCATATCCAAGCAGCCCGGAGACGACGTTTTTGGCGCAACCGTGAACGGGCGCGGCAGCCTGGTCTTCACGGCGACCCGTGTTGGCCGTGACACCATGCTTTCCAGCATCATCAGGCTCGTCGAAGAGGCGCAGGGTTCCCGTGCGCCCATTCAACGACTGGCCGACCTCATTTCGGCGTACTTCGTACCTGCTGTCATCGGGGTGGCGGCCCTAGTGTTCCTGGTCTGGCTCGCGTTTGGCCCAGAGCCCAGCTACGTCACAGCCATCCTCACGGCGGTCGCTGTGCTGATAATCGCCTGCCCCTGTGCGATGGGACTCGCCACTCCGACCGCCATCATGGTCGGCACGGGCAAGGGCGCAGAGAACGGCGTGCTGATACGCAGCGCAGAGTCGCTTGAACGCGCTCACGCCGTCGATGTCGTAGTGCTAGACAAGACCGGCACCATCACCAGGGGCCGACCAGCCGTTACGGCTATCCATGCCGGCAATGTCAGTGATGACCGTCTGATGGCACTAGCCGCGTCAGTGGAGAGTCGCTCCGAGCACACTCTTGGTCAGGCCATATTAGATCTCGCGCAGGAACGCGGACTCCCGCTTCACGACTCCGATGACTTCTCTGCAATCCCAGGCGCGGGCGTCACAGGTACAGTCGACGGCGTCAGAGTCTCCATTGGCAACCGTGTCCTGATGGTTGACCTGGGGATTTCGACCGATAGCGTGGATGAGGTCGCTGCTGACCTCGCCGCCCGCGGCGCCACTCCGGTGTTCGTAGGACTGGACGGCGTCGTAGAGGGAGTCATCGGCATCGAGGATGCACTGAAGCCCGAGTCGGCCGTCGCTGTCGCTGCGCTGCGTGACAGGGACATCGAAGTGGTAATGCTGACCGGGGACAACGTCCGTACTGCCAATGCCGTCGCGTCCGCAGTCGGCATCGAGAGAGTGATCGCCGAGGTACTGCCGTCTGAGAAGGCTGAAAGAGTCGAAGAGATAATGGCCGAGGGCAAGACAGTCGCGATGGTCGGAGACGGCATCAACGACGCCCCCGCGCTCGCTCAGGCCGACATCGGCATAGCTATAGGCACGGGTACTGACGTCGCAATAGAGGCCGCAGACATAACGCTCGTGGGAGACGACCTGCTGGGCGTGCCCGCTGCCATAGAACTCAGCCGCGCCACCATGCGGGTAATCAGACAGAACTTGTTCTGGGCGTTCGCATACAACGTAGCGCTCATCCCGATCGCAGCCGGAGTGCTGTACCCTCTGTTCGCCGGAGCGGGAGTGCCCGACGCGCTTCGTCCGATACTCGGAGACCACGGCTTCCTCAACCCGATCATGGCTGCCGGCGCCATGGCTCTAAGCTCAGTGACTGTCGTATCCAACTCGCTGCGTCTAAAGAGATTCAGACCGAGTTCCTGACCGGCATCAGTCGTCTTCGACTAACTTCAAAGGAGAGACACCCAGATGAGAATTCCCCTGTTCAACAGAAGCGGCTCCGACCGCGCCACCGACCCCGTCTGCGACATGCAGGTCGACGTACGCAAGCCCTCCGGCGGCAGCTACGACTACAACGGCGAGACCTACTTCTTCTGCGGCCCAGGCTGCAACCGCGCGTTCCAGAAAGAGCCAGAAGCCTACCTCTCCGGCGAAAAAAAAATCCAGATGTGAAAGCGTACAACTGACCAAGATCTCATTCTGATGCTTTGAATAATCAACCTCACTTTGCATTCGACGATCCTGACTCCTACACGAGGGACAGGGGACTCGACGTAGTAATCGCCCACGCTGAGAGAGTCCGCCCCTTCGACATGGAAATGTTCGCCGGATTCTCCACTATGCGTGCGCTTACTTACACGCCTAGCATTCCGATGATTGTCGGACTACTCCGCGACCATGACTACGAGGAGTTCGAGTGTATCTTCGGGCACAACGGAATGTTGACGAGGGACGCTGTCGATATCATGTCGTTCCAGTCAGTAATCGACGAAAGACTGAATCGCGGCTTCGTCGCCGTGAAGGGCATGTCCGACGAACGGCGCGAGGTCATCTACAATCGCGCGGCTGACGGCACGGCACGCTTTTACGTGGTCAAGGACGCAATTGCTCACGCGAAGATTTATCTTCTTGAGCGGGACGACCTGAGGCGTGTCATCGTGGGTTCTGCCAACCTTTCGGAAACTGCGTTTTCTGGCAGACAGGCTGAAACACTGGTCGTCTTCGATAACGACGAGATTGCATGGGACCACTACTCCAGCCAATACAAGGCTGTGCGAGACATCGCGACTAGCCGGGTTGAGCTTCGAGTCAAGCCCGTGCCTGCCGAGTTGATTCCGATTGATCAGACGCCGGTTCTAAAGGAGGCTGAAACGAGTCCTAATGGTGTGACGGTCTACGTTCCAGCCGAACGTGACGAAGAGATCGAATATAGCATCCCGAAGGTGCTGCAGCAGGTGGAGCACATCAAACCCGTACGTCGCAGGGCACTGGCTGATGTCCGGCCCAATGACAGAGGTTTCGTCAGATTTGTACCCAACATCGTAAGACAGATGACCCGCATCGCCATCTCATCTCAAGAGGATGAGGGGCCGAAGACATATCTCTCCCGCGACGGAGGCAGGTTCAACCTCTCGGGGAACGACATGAGCCTGGAAATAGATTCCACTGAAGTGCGCAGTGATGTTGAGGCGTGGCTGGAATTCTTCGGCAACTACGCCAACGGATTTGTAGGAGATGTTCCCCGCCTCCAGCGTGACTACTTCACGTTCATGTGCTGGTTCTTCTTTTCGCCACTCATGTGCGACGTGCGCAACGCCGCCCTACGTCAGAATGTGTTCAGCTTCGACCAACCCATGTTCGCTGTGATCTACGGGCAGAGCAACTGTGGGAAGTCCAGCCTGATTGAGACTCTGATGAGGTCGATGTTCTCGTACCCGCGAATAGTCGATACACAGTCCTTTACCCGGAGCAACTTGAGAGGACTGCAGCAGGCCTATCGGAGATTTCCAGTCGTTTTCGACGACGTTACTCGAGACCGCTTTAGCCGTCATGCTCCGGAGATCATCAAGGACGAGAACATCCAGTTTCAGGAATATCCCTGCTTCGCTCTGTCGATGAATGCTGAGGCACGCAATTTTCCGTCGGAGATAGTGAAGCGTTGCCTGATGATTTACACGCGGACATCTCTCCCGGGCGACGATCCCCTTACGCGCCGCAAACTGCTGCTTTCAGTTGCGGGAGTACGTGAAAGGCTGACGACTTCGCTGTACCGGCACTACCTGGCCCGTGTAGTGGACGAACTGAAGCGCGAGACCAACTCGGGGGCAGAAGAGACTGACGTCCTACAGTTGTCCTCAGCCGTTCTTTGCGAGATCTTCAGTGAAAGTCTTCCGAGCGGAGCGTCACTTCCAGATTGGTGCGCACCTATGACACTTGCTGAATACCAGACTCGTGCGTTTGAGCGTCCCAGGATGGTGCTGGGTACACTTCTACATCCCGACAAGTACACCGGGGATCGCCGACCCGAAATCGGAAGCTGGACTATTTCCGGCGAACTTGTTCTTGTATCGGTCGACTCTTTCGCATCCAGAAGGACGAGGGATGAGATCCCCGACTGGATACTCGACGACACTTCGACCGTCGCAGGACAGATCGGGATGAGACGCGAGTCTCTCGAAGACTTCTTGGGGTACAATCTGTCACACACCGTTGGGTGGAGAAGATTCCTGCCATTCGGCTGAGGACTCAGGGGCGACGGCATGGTAACCGCAGCAAAGAAAAAGCTCTTCACCGTCGATGAGTACTACGAGATGGCTCGCGTCGGGATTCTGACTGAGACCGACCGTGTCGAGTTGATCGAGGGCGAAGTTGTAGAGCTATTCCCCAATGGAAGTCGGCACCAGGCACTTGTCGATCAACTCGCCCATCTCTTCCTCAACGCCGTTGGCGATCACGCCTGCGTTCGCATACATGGCCCATTGCGCCTGGCCAACATAACTGAACCACAGCCCGATGTTCAGTTGCTGACACCGCGGGACGACTTTTACGTTGACGGTCACCCGACGCCACTAGACGCGCTACTGGTGGTGGAAGTAGCCGACACGTCGCTGGCCTACGACCGTAACGACAAGGCAGTGGTTTACTCCATACGCGGCATACCGGAACTCTGGGTGCTCGACGTGGACAAGCCAAGGCTCTTCGTGATGCGGGAGCCGGCTGAGCTAGGCTATCGGGTTGTTATGGAGCTTGAGGCGGGCGACGTGATATCGCCGCTGGCCCTGCCGGACCTGTCTTTCGCCGTATCAGACCTGCTCAGTCCACTGCTCTAGCAGACTCTCACACCACAACCAGCGTCACCAACCCGGCTGCGACAAGCGCCCCCGCCCAGATGCGGTCCATGTTGAACCACGACTTTCTGAGCAACGCCAGGCCGACCTTCTCGTACACCACGATTGCGACGACCGCCATCACCGCGAACATGGCGACAGTATGCACCCCGATGGCCGTCAGCTGCGAGATTGCGGTCGAGATTGACGGCGCTGCACCCAGCAGCATGTACTCGGAGTGCGGGAGTTCACGCGCGTCGATTGCCTGGGAGGCCGATGACCCGTAGCCGGGCAGGTTGAACAGCACCGGTACGAGCATCAGGCCCGCGCCGTGCGCCGACGCCATCAGGAACGACCACGACGTCAGGTCCTTGAACCCGACCCGCATCCCGACCCAGCGAGGGTGGGAGTTCTTCCACAGCTTGTACAGGCCATAGGCGATCAGCAGGCCCGCTCCGACCCACTTCAGGATTTCGATGGGGATAATCGTTCGGCTCGCTGATACGACCGTGACGACGATAGCGACCGAAACGGCATGGCCCAGCACTATCGGCGCGAACGCGCGCAGAACTGCCGGCCTGCTCTGCTCCTGTAGACCAAGCGCGACGGCGAATAGCCAGCCCATCGCGGGGTTGACCCCGTGATACGCGCCCAAGGCTGCCAATGCCAGCCAGGGCCAGAACTCAGCTAATTCCACCGCCGCGCTTCCCGGTCACCCAGACATGCTAGTCCGGGTAGCAGAACGAGTCGGAAGAGGAGTCTCCGCCTTCCAGCCTGATCTGGTGTGGACGCTCGTCTCCGAAGTCCATGAAGAAGTCGGGGTCGACTTCCATACCGCCGTCAGGCGATGCGTTGATCTTTGTAGTCCAGCCCCGGATTCCCTCTGGATACAGCTGCTCGTCCCATGCGATGTACAGGGAGTTGGTCAGGTAGATCCTGCGCCCGTCGCGGCTTACCTCGACCATCTGCGGTCCGCCGTTCAGTGGCGTGCCGTTCGGATGGGAAGCCTTCCTGACGATTCCACCCATGTGAACGGAGCCGGTGAGCTTGGGGTTGAAGGGGTCAGACACATCGTACTGCCTGAACTCCCCTGTGCCCCAGCAAGACACGTACAGGAACTTGTCGTCCAGGCTGAGGTTGATGTCGGTGATCACAGGCGGCACTGCGCCGAAGCCCTTCAGCAGCGGAGGCAGCAGGTCCGGGTCGGCAGGCTCTGCCGGCACTTCGATGACCTTGGTGGCTGCCCACTCGTCGCCATCCTGGTGCCACAGGAAGACCGAGCCAGACAGGTCTTCAAGGCTGGTGACGACCCCGACGAAGCCATACGCCTTGCGCGGGTCGTGCGCAGGTCTGAGTTCCAGCGCCATCTGATGCTGGGCTCCTAGTTCGATGACCTGCTTGTGCTTGCGGGTCCTGAGGTCCCATACGTGCAACTGGTGCCCGTACTGACCGTCCAAAAGCAGTTCGGGAACGATTCCCGACTCCACCATCTTGGGAGTCCCCCACTCGCTCGTGATCATGGTGTCGTGGTTGAGATGCCACCAGAAGTCGTATGACAGGACCTGTGGGCCTCTGTCAGCTTCCCATTTGCCCTTTACCTCGAAGGTCTCGTGGTCGAGCATGAAAATCCCGCCCGGGCCTTCGCCATCCGGCGAACCCAGGGCATTCATATAGATCGCGTCCGGTCCGCAATGGACGGTGTGAGGGCGGCTGTATCCGGTCTTCTTCTGGAAATCTTCCGCCTTGATGACTTTGGCGATCTTTGGGTTCTTGGGATCGTCTTTGGTATCAACGATGAAGATGTTGGACGATCTCAGTCCACCAAGCAGCAGGTATCGGCGCTCGACGTGCGGATGAGGCATGTTCGGGCACAGCGATGCGCTGCAGGCGTTCCAGCCGAAATGGTGCAGCTCGTCCCCTGAGGTCGGCATGTCCATCCGACCGACTACCTGTTGGTAAGTAGGGGATGACGGATTGACATCCAGGACGCCAAGCGCGTCCGGTTTTCCGTCGTCCTTCGGGTTGACGATCGCTACGTAAGCTAGCTCTTCTTGCGGGGCATCCATCGCCATCTTGGGCGACGGATAGAAGGTCGGGTCAGGTGTCCAGGTGGCCATTGGTCTTTCTGTCTTTTCCTTTCGTTAAGCTTTCCGGTAGGCGTTCCATCATATAGCCCGATGTATTCTAAGTTAATGACTAGTCTATGGTAAAGACTTGTCCCAATCAGGTGGCCCAGTCCCAGAACTTCCCAGCCTGCGCCACGCAAGTTTCAACGTCCTGTTCCAGAAGGTGTCGCTCGGCAACCAGTCGCTGAGCAGCCTCACGCACAAGCGCCAGGTATGCATCCTTCGAGGGGTATCTTGAACTGATAGGTGGCCGGGGATCACCGGACTCGGCTCGTTCGTCTTCGGTCCTCGAAAACGGGATCATACCGCCCGCGAACATCAGGGGCTGGGTCTCGCCGCCAATGTCGGGATGCCGCAGGTTCCAGCCAGTGTGAGCCGCCAACGGCACGGAAATCTCGGGCATTGTTATCCCTGCGATTTCGTTGCCGTCTTGGTCCACGTCCGACACCAACGATCCGAACACCTTGCCAACGGCAGGTGGCATCTTCGTCACCTGCTCGACGTCAGCCTTCAACTGATAGTTGCGTCTGTGCGGGAGTGGATGTCTCGTCGGGTAGTTCGACTCCGGAATTGCGTCCATGACGCCCCTGAGCTTCGCTGGCGGCACAGCACTGCCGTCGTCAACTCTGGGGTGGCGACTCTCCGGCGGCTCGACGCCCTCTGCAACCCACCTGTCCAGGTTATCAAGGCACGCTCTCAAAAGTGGCGTGTAGTCGATCACGCTCCTGAGGTTCTGGGTACGGCTTACGCCCTCTCCAGCGTCGGAAGTGTCCGTTGGCGGCCATGTGCCGGTGCCGTGCTCGGTCCCAGTGAAGTGGTACACACGGACATTCGGGCCGGGGTCGACGTCTGCAGTCCCGTCCGGGTCAGTGTGAATAAGCGACGCGTCGCCCCTGTGGTACTCGGCAGACGTGTTGGTGTAGAACACTCGAAGCGGGCTCCCCCGCGCGTCCAGCCGCCGGTGGAGCGAGTCTGTCACTCCCGTCTCGGGATCGGTCTGCTCGACGCTCGAGAATGGGAACAGTTGCGTCAGCATGTTGTTGCGGTCTTTCGAGTTCTGACCGAACCGCTGGTTGAACTCGCCCCTCATTCCTCCCGCGACGTTGGCGATGATGCCGTCGAGCGCCTCGCGTCCCTGTTCGTCCCGATTGAAGTCGTTGTAGATGTACGTTCGCAGGTATCGCCCTGTCTGCGACCGACCGTAAGCGTACGCGTAGCTGATGTCGATCGGCGATTCCGCGGCCTGCGACCCGTACTTGAACCACGAGACGCAGTCTCGGAGTCCGGCGAAGCTCAGGCCCAGCACCGGCGCGCCGACGGTCGTATACACGATCTGGTAGAGTCGTCCCTTCTCGAACTTGCCCTCGGCGCAGATGTAGTCCGGGTCGGGGACGTACGTGCCGTCTTCTTCGATCCTGCCGAACCGCCAGTACGAGCGCGGCACCAGTCTCGTCGGGCCGTCGGGCATGTCCCGCACTTCCAGTTGTGCGTCCGCCTCATCCATGTCATAGGCCGGATACGCCCTGTGACCTTTGTCTGACAGCAGAAAGTTGTGAGTGTTCTCAACGCTCTGGAGCTGTGTGTACACCTTCCCGACCAGTGGACCGCCGCTCTCGTTCTCGGCGTCAGGACCGTCCATGGTGATCAGCGCGGGAAACGCAGGAGTGTCGCCCTGCCAGCCACACGCGACCACCGTGTAGCCGCGCTCCATCAGGAATCCGTTACCGAGGCTGATGTCGGCGTCATCACTGACGCTTGCATCTATGGCCAAACGATCAGCGCTGTTGAAGTTCGGCAGCGCGACCCGGTTGCCGCGATTGACGACGTCCAGCATCAGCCGTCCGCTGCCCCTGGAACGGTCCGCAGGCAGTATGATCGATACATCGGACGAGAAGTCGACTCCACCCGCGCTGTTTTTCGGCGCCTGTCCAGCATCCGTTATGCGCGCATTGGCCCCGTTATCCGGATCGATTGAGAACCGCAGGGTGCCTCTAATCTCCTCGTATGGCCCGACATCGCCCCACGATCTGCCGTCGGCGAGTGGTCTCCTGAATTTGATACCCAATCCGCTAACTGGCATTTGCTTCCCCCACCAGATCTGATTCTGCCATCTCCCGCCCGGCCTCGGTCGCTTTCGACATGAATCTCGGCACGATCACCAGTATCGCTGCCTCAACGACCACTGCCAGTGCGATGAGCATGGTTGCGTCGAAGAAGAACCCCTGCGGGAACATCGCTATCAGGTAGTCGCGCCGGGGATCGAGCTGCCACAGGTCGTTGCTAAAGCTGATCAGGTGAAACGCCAGGAAGAGCCTGTCGAATCCGACAAGGGCTCCCAGGCCGACCAACACTACCAGAGATAGCGTCACTCCGCCGCCCCAGCGTATCAGCGAGCCCAACATCGGTACAAACGCACGACGCCAGTTTATGAAGCCGCCGATGACAACCAGTGCGAGGAACAGGCCTGTGATCTCCGACACCCGGTACACGCCCTTTACGAGTCCCTTTACGTCCCGCATGTGCAGCACTTCGCGCTCGTTGTAGAGGTTCATTACGAGGACTCCCCCAACGGCCACGCGTATCTCGAGCAGCTCGGCGCCGTTGTTGAAGTAGTCCCTGATCTGCTTTCCCGCCGAGATCAGCTCGTCGCGCTCGATTCCCGTGTAGCGCACGATGTCGTACCTGTCGAATCCATATGAGTAGAGGGGCGGGAAGTTGATGACCCAGCGGACGTTGAACGCAATCAGAAAGATCGGCACCATCGCGATGAATAGGACGGCAACCAAGACCTTGACCGTCGGCGCGATGTCAATCCGGGGCGTCATGCGGTAGCATCTTATGGACGAGTTCGAGAGGGTGTCAACAGACAGGTGGAACACCTGTGGGCCGCCGTCATTCCGGCGAAAGCCGGAGTCCAGAGGGGCACGAGTCGTGTTCCGTATCATGCAATCACACCCCTCTCATCCCTATCCCGAGAGATTTGGGTTGTACAGAGGTCTCAAAGAGGTGTAAGACAGTGAAAGACAGCAGTTTCCCAAGCAGTTTCGAGGGGATCCAGCAGCTCGTCGCGACGCTGCGCTCTCCCGGCGGCTGTCCCTGGGACAGGGAGCAGTCAGCCGACTCTCTCAAGCACCTATTTCTGGAGGAGTGCTACGAGCTCGTGGAGGCCATCGAAGAGGGCGACGTGGAGAAGATAGCCGAAGAACTCGGTGACGTTCTCTTCCACGGCGCGTCTCAGATCCAGATAGCTGAAGAGCAGGGCGACTTCAGCGGCTCTGACGTCTTCCAGCAGGTCATTGAAAAGCTGGTACGACGTCACCCGCATGTCTTCGGCGACGACGTGATGGAGAACGCCGAAGAGGCTGTACCCCGCTGGGATGAGATCAAGCGCCAGGAGATGGCAGGCACAGACAGGTCGATTCTGGACGGCGTTCCGAAAGCGATGCCTGCAATGGGATATGCCCAGGCCGTGCAGGGACGAGCGGCGCGCAGGGGATTCGACTGGGACGACTACGCCGGTGTGCTGGAGAAGGTCGCAGAGGAGCTTCGCGAACTGGAAGAGGTCGAGAATGACGACGCCCGCGAAATGGAGTTGGGCGACGTCTTGTTCTCAGTCGTCAACGCAAGCCGCTGGATGGGTATCGAAGCCGAGACCGCCCTACGAAAGTCCAATCGCAGGTTCTACTCCAGGTTCACGACGATGGAGCGCCTCGCACGCGACCGCGGCCTCGACTTCGAGTCGCTGTCTCTCGACGCCAAAGAAGACCTCTGGCAGGAAGCCAAGCGCGGCGAGTCCTCACAGTAACCCACTTACAGGGTAGGTATTCTTGAACAGCCGAGGATAAATTCCAGCCAACAGTCCCCCTCTCCCTCAGGGAGAGGGTTGGGGTGAGGGTGAAAACCTGGAATACCTAACCCTGTCAGCCGTAATCCCCTCTAGCTGATCTGCCTCAAAGACCTGATCCTCCACACCGCCAGCGCAAACAGCACCAGCATCGTTCCAGCCGCGATCTGCGTGGCGTGAGGCGCGCCAAACCGCTCTGCCAGGAACCCCGCGCCAAGGCTGCCAAACGGGAACAGCCCCCACGCCAGCATGTACAGACCGGATACCCTCCCCCTGTAGTGGTCGGGTACCGTGCTCTGGACGGTGGCGCTGCTGACTGAGAAGAGAGTCATCATTGCCGCGCTGATAACCATCAGGTTCAGATAGGCAGTCGGGAAGAATGCGTTGATGGAGAACAGCGCCGTCGTCAGCGCCAGCGCCAGGGCCGCCCCTAGCATCACGATGTTCTTCGCCTTTATCTCACCCATGGAGGCGAGTACGAACGTGCCAATCGTCGAACCGGCCCCGACAGCCGACAGCAGCAGCCCCAGCCCCTTGGCGTCCACGTTGAACACCTCGGCAGCGTACACCGGCAACAGCCCCTGTATCGAAGGCATTATGAGCAGTGCCGGCATGGCTGTCAGAGTGAACAGCCCGATCAGCAGCGGCTGGCTGAGAACGTAGCGGGCCCCATCACGCAGATCTGAGAACACCGTAGGCAGTCTCAACGCCGGCCTGTCCGTCTTGCGCACGTTCAGGAAGAGTGCAGTGCACACCGCACACACCTGAAAGGCGGCTTCGAGCAGCAGGGTTGGGCCGGTCCCGATGACTACTATCAGTACGCCGCCCAGTGCCGGTATCCCCAGCCGTGTCACTGAGAACGCCATCGAGTTCAACGCGAAGGCGTTGACGAGGTTCTCTTTCGGAACGATGTTGGGGATGAGAGACATTCGCGCGGGATCGCTGATAACCCACGACAGCCCCATGAAGAATATGAAGGCGAAGATGTGCCACACTTCGAGGTTTCCGGTGATGGCGACTATCGCGAAGATTGTCGTAACTACGGCCTGGTACCCATATACGAATGCGAGCAGCTTCTTCCTGTCGAAGCTGTCTACGAGCACACCGCCTAAGGGACCGACCAGCAGGATGGGGAGGGCGTCGAGACCCAGCGCAAGGCTCGTCCAGAACGCCGATGCGGTGACCTCGTACGTCAGCCAGCCGACAACGACCTGCTGCAGCCAGAATCCGGCAGACGAGAATACGGTAGCCAGCCAGATGAACACGTAGCTCCGGTAGCGCAGGGAGTCGAAAGTGCGCACCCGCACGGGCATATGTACAGGTTTGATGTGTGGACGCCTGATGTGCGGCCGGAACCTGCGCCGGGATGGCGTCTCTATAGCGCCCGTCAGTTCAGCCGCCGGTGAATCCTCCGGAACCAGGGTCTTTACGTCGGCAGTGGCCGCAGGCGTTTCAGCAACGGCCTCCACCGATGGCATTGCCGCGACATCGTTCTCAGTGCCGCCGACGTCAGGCGTCGGCACGAGACTCTTCACATCGGGGGAGTCGGCAGGCGTATCTGTACCGGTTGGTACTACGTGTGAATCAATAGAATCGCAGCCAGCACGACTGCGAG
>JAGWBK010000012.1:4133-18603 GCA_021295915.1 Dehalococcoidia bacterium | reverse complement strand
CGCAAAAGTTCAACCAGATTCGATCAAACGAGGCGGGGCGTAGAGCGCGATCCTTGTAGTCGCGTTACGGCCTCTCGCCGATTCCTATTTTAGCACCTTCATGATTCAGACTTCACTAGTTTAGGTCAGAAATTTCTCAATTTTGTAAGAAACTCTGGCAACTGCTTACGCGTACTCCTTGATGTGCCCGAAGATGCGCTCCAATCGGACACGGTCAGCCTCCCGGAGGTACGGACGCTCCATCGCCCTTACATTGGATTCCATGTGCCGCAGGTTCGATGTGCCCGTGATGACACTCGTTATCGCCGGGTGGTCTGCCGCGAACTTGTACGCTGCGCTGATTACCGAGTCCACGTCGTCTCGTACGAGCCATCCAAGCGGGTCCCTGTCTGGAATAGAGTCGCGTGACAGCAGCCCTCGTGATTTCCACTCGGCGATTGTCTCCTCGAGCAGGTCGGGTTTCGGCAGCCTGATCCTGACAGCCGCCATGTTCAGGATCCCGACGTTGTGCGCGAGCGCCAGCGGCAGCACCTCCCGCGCCATCCACTGGTTCAGGATGCCGAACTTCAGCATGACTACATCCCAGAATTCAGGCGCACGTGTCAGCCCCGCCAGCGCGCCCTGCTGGTCTGGGTCGACGATGTATCTCAGGCTGAATCCCCGGTGGCCGATCTTGCCCTGCTCACGCAGACGCTCGAACACCGGGCCGTACTTCTCCACGGCCGGAGACCGTGCAGCATCATCACGTCGATATGGTCGGTGTTGAGCCTGCGCAGGCTGTTCTCGACAGAGCGTGCAAGGTCCTCCGGGTCTGCTGTCGGGTCTCCGTCCCTGGGGTACGTCCACTTGGTGACGAGCACGTAGCGGTCTCTGGGAATGCCACTCAGGGAACGTCCCAGGATCTCCTCACTGTCTCCGTATCCCTCGTGGGTGTCGAACAGGTTGATTCCGAGATCGAGGCACTTGTGGATGAGCCTGTCCTGCTCCGCCTGGGTCGCCCCCCGGTGCTGTCCGAACTGGCTTGGACCGCCAGTGCCCTGGCTGAGGAGAGAGACCCTTAGGCCTGTCCTGCCGAGAGTGCGGTAGTGCATGGACGGCTACATGCCGTGGCGGCCCTGCCACAGTCGTCTTTCCACGTCTGCGGCAATGGAGCCGACCAGGCTGTCGGTCAGGGGGCCCATCAGTCTTTCCATGAAGTTGCGCTGCGGCCTCATGTACACCGTTCTCTTGGAAGTCCCGGCCGCCTTGGAGGCCATGTCGAGCGCACGGTCGAGGTCGCCGACCTCGTCTACGAGCCCAAGCTCTGCGGCCCGCGTTGCAAGGTACACCTCGCCGGTCGCGATCTCCCGCACGCGCTCCTCTTCGATGTTGCGGCTCTCTGAGACGATGCTCACGAACGAGCTGTACATGTCGTCTATGAGCTCCTGCAGCTTCGCCTCTTCCTCAGGGGTCGTCTCCCGCCACGGCGCGCCCATGTCCTTGAACTCGCCGCTCTTGTTGACGTTAACGCCGATCCCGGCGCGTTCCAGCAGCTCCTGAAGCGCGGGCCTTACCGAGATCACGCCGATCGACCCGACGAGCGATCCTGGCGCAGCCACGATCTGGTGCGCCGCGCAGGCGATCATGTAGCCGCCCGACGCGCCAATTCCGCGTATGCTTGCGACCAGCGGCCTCCGGCGTGCGATTCTCTTGAGCGCTCGGTAGATGTAGTCTGATGCCGCCGCATCTCCACCGGGGGAGTCGATATCGAGCACCACTGCGCGCATCCGCTTGTCCTCGAGGATGCGGTTGACCAGCTTCTCCATGTCCGGCGACTTCACCTTGCCGCCGATTCCGCCGTGAATCTCGACGACCGCGATCTTGTTGACCACTCTGGCAACTATCATTGGATGCCTCTTTTGTAGGACTTCAGCCGGACATATGGGCGCTGCCGGACCTCATCACGGGGTTCCAGCCTGGATTTATGACCGGCCACGGGAGCACTCCGCATCGCTCTGCCCACTCTTCGTAAATCCTCTCGAGCTCCTGCGCCTTCGGCCTGTTCCCAGTGTACAGGTCGTTAAGCTCAGTGCGGTCGCGTTCCATGTCGTACAGTTCCCAGCCGCCGCCGATGGCAGACACCAGCTTCCACTGTCCCTGCCTCACCGCCCTGCTCCCCTCATGCTCCCACACTATCGGACGCTCGCGCTCCCAGTTCCTGCGCTCTATGGCGGGCAGCATGCTCTCGCCTTCCAGCGGAATGGTCGCCTGTCCGGCGCGCTCGGTCGGATGGCTCGCCCCGGCAGCCTCCAGGCACGTCGGCATTATGTCGATGAGGTGAATGGGCGAGTGCACGATGCCGGGTTCGCTTATCCTGTCCGGCCAGCTCAGTATGAATGGTGTGGATATCCCACCCTCGTGCGTCCAACGCTTGAACCGGCGGAACGGGGTATTGGAGGCGTTCGCCCACGGCAGGTCGTAGCTCATGAAGGTCTCTGCCCCACCGGGCCGGAGTCCAGGGACGTTGCCGACGACGACCGGCGTGCCGTCAGGGTTGGTCCCGCTGTACCTCGAAGGCTGAGGCAGGCTGCCGTCCTCTGCAAGGAACTCGGCACAGCCGCCGTTGTCCGACAGGAACATGATGAGCGTATTGTCGTCGACTCCCGCCGACCGCAGGGCTGCAAGTATCCTACCCACCCCCTGGTCGACGCGGTCGACCTGCGCGGCGTACACCGCCATGCGGATGTCCTGCCAGTCCGTGTCGTCAACTTCATCCCAGGGAGGACTGTCGGCATCTCGCGGACTGATCTCCCATTTCTCGTCCAACACACCCTCGGCCTTCAGGTTCTCATGTCGGCTGGTGCGCAGCTCTTCCCAGCCGCCTCGGTACTGACCCTCGTAGCGTGCTACGTCCTCTTCGAGCGCGTGCAGCGGCCAGTGCGGCGCGGTGTATGCGACGTACATGAAGAACGGGCTTTCCTTCTCGACAGCCTCGCCAATCATGCCAACCGCGTTGTGGCTGATTGCGTCGGTGAGGTAGAAGTCGTCGAGCTCGGTCAGCGGCACGAGCGTGTCCTGGTCCATGAGCGTCTTCGGGAAGTAGAAGTTCCCCGCGCCGGTGAGAATACCGTAGTAGCGGTCGAAGCCGCGCTGAGTCGGAGTTGGGAATCCGGGAGCAGATGGCGTCCACGAGTCTGGATTCGCCAGGTTGTAGTCGCCGCCCACGTGCCACTTACCGGCCATGAACGTGGAGTAGCCGTCGGCCTTGAGTGCCTCGGCAATAGTGACAGCGTTATCCTTCAGGTATCCCTGGTACTCAGGCACCCCGAGGTTCGCCACCATGTGACCGACGCCTGCCTGGTGCGGATTGAGCCCTGTCAGCAGCGCAGCCCTGGACGGGCAGCAGCGCGCCGAGTTGTACATCTGCGAGAACCGCAGCCCGCCCGACGCAAGCGAGTCCAGGTTGGGCGTTCGAATCTCGGACCCGAAGCATCCAATGTCCGAGTAGCCCATGTCATCCACCAGGATGACGATGATGTTAGGTCTGCCGGATGCGTCTTCGGACATGATTGAACTCCAGATGGTAAATGCGTATAACGGGTAGGGGCAGGTCTCAGACCTGCCCCTACAGGGTGTTGCGTCAGTCTGCGCTCGGAGTCTAAGAGCCCCGGAGAAATGGTGTCAACCTGTGAGACACTTACTAACCCCCTCTCCCTCGAGGGAGAGGGTTGGGGTGAGGGTGAAAATGGGTTTGATCGCATGCTACCTGGCGCCACCCACCCCCCTCTGGATTCCGGCCTTCGCCGGAATGACGGAGCTATGCAGGGTGTCAACCCGTGAACAGCTCCGTGTCGCGGTACCAGTCCGTCCACGCAAACCAGAATGACAGGTGCGATGGAAGACGCTCAAGCCTCGCTCCGGACAACTCGCCCTCTACGGCCAGACCGCTGAACGCCGACCAGACCGTGCCGGTCTCCTCGTCCACCAGCTTCGTCTGGATTCCGTTCTTCTCTCCGTCGATCGAGAAGGTCAGTGTACGGCCGTCTACGGTGCGGTCGAAGACCAGCGCCGTTCCGGTCGGACCGTCCATGTACACCAGCGCGGGCTGTCCGCCTACGTCATCGTTGACAACTGGAGTATTCAGCAGGGTCGCCGTCGGATAGGCCTTAGTGACGCCGTTGAAGTCCACGCCCACGACCAGCTGCTTGTCGGTAAGCCTGTCGTCCTCGAATGCCTGTCCGATCACGCCCTTCCTGTTGCTCATGTAGTAGCCGTTGTAGTTGTCATAGCTGCCCAGGCCACCTGTAGACATGACCTTCGTATCAGGATGAAGCTCCTTCCATGTCCCCCACGTCGTCTGGGTCACGGGTACCACGTCCAACTCCACGTCCTTGAGTTCGCCCTCCACGCCCTTTCTGAGGAACTGGCTCCAGAGAGTGCGGGTCTGGTGGTCGTACATCACCAGCGCGTTCATGATCAGCTTGCCGGATACGCCGAAAGTGTACTCTTCGTCTCCGATGGTGCGGCTATACACGATAGCCGAGAAGCAGAGCGGTCACCACGTCACCGCAACAGGTTTACCGCCAACTACGTCGTTGACTATCTCGTGTGAGCTGAGGGCCGGAATCGAGTACGCTCGGTGGTCGTCATTGATCGAGAGTCCGAGAACTAGATTGTGGTCTTCGAGGTCCTCAGACGCTTCTTCGGCGCTGACGAACTCCGGATCGAGTATCGCCGGAATCGCGTCGAAGGGCAGGAGCGTTACGATCTTGAGTTCGCGCTCCTCGTCCTCAGACGCGACGGTGGCCGGGGCAGACGCATCAGACGATGACGGACTCGCAGCCGCGGCCGTTGGCGCTGCCGTAGATGTCGGTGCCACCGTAGCGGGAACTGATGCCGCTGAGGCAGCCGTAGGAGGCGCCGTTGTGGGTTGAGCAGCGCTAGTTACGGGCGGCGAAGTCGGTGCTTCCTGAGGCTCCGGCTGCTGCGGAGTCTCACTCTCACCACTAGAACAGGCAACCGCCAGCGCGATGAGACTGACTGCCGCCAGTGTAGTTATCCATAGTTTGGGCATACTGTGAACCCCCTGTTTCGTAGGGAAAAACTGCCGTGGGAGAGGAGGGGAGGCTCTCACTCCTTACTCCTCTTCACTCACTCCTCATGCGTGCACTGTATGCCTTTAGATGCTGGCAAGCCCCGACGCGGTTCCGGGCCGCAGGGTTTTAGGTGATCTGACGCGGCGACGGTCCCCAGCGTTCTTCGTGGGATGCTACCAGGTCTTCTAGCTCTTTCTGGTATGAGACAGTCCTGATCGGCTCGGTGGTCATGATCAGCGCGTCTTCGCGATTGTCTGAGTAGTATCCCTTGCGAGTGCCGCGCTCCGTGAACTTGTACTTCTTATATAAGTTCTGCGCGACGTAGTTGGAGACTCGCACCTCGAGTGTCACCACTCGCGACTCCATTTCGAGGGCCTGCTCGATAGCAGAGATCAGCAGCAGCTCACCCAGCCCATAGCTGCGATACTCCCTCCTGACCCCTATCGACACGATGTGCGCCTCGTCGACCATGTACCACAGGCCCACGAATCCGGCGATGAGGTCCTCGCCCGGCTGCCACGACGGGTTGCGACCCCTCCACATCTCCCTCGCGCCGCTCACGAGTCGGTTGAGCAGCGGACCGTTACTCGACTCGTTGGTCACGTCTGGAAGCGGAGGCAGATCGACCTCGTCACCCGAACTCTCTCCCCTGCGAGACAGCACTAGGTACCGGGCGAGCCTGTTTCGCAGCTCACGCCTGAACGAAGTGGGCGGGAACAACGTCGGGAACGCGTCCTTCTCCACCTCGGCAGCCTGACCGAGGTCCCGCTCCTCCATGGGACGAACGGTAAACGGGCGCGCCGCCGAATGTGAAATGTCGAATTGTGAATTATGAATGGTGCTGGACGGTCCCTTGCCGTTAGTTACGCCTGTTCCCAATTCAGAATTCACTATTCTCAATTCTGCTCGCGCAGCTCAGGGTGTATGAAGAGCCGCGCCGACTTCAGCGTATTGTTCAGCAGCATCGCGATGGTCATGGGGCCCACGCCACCGGGCACCGGCGTGATTGCCGACGCCTTCTCTTTCACCGCGTCGTAGTCCACGTCACCGACGAGCCGGTAACCGCGCCTTCTCTCCGGGGCGTCTATCCGGTTGATTCCGACGTCGATCACTACCACACCGTCGCTGACCATGTCCGCTGTCAGGTACCTGGCCCTGCCGATGGCCGCGATGATGATGTCGGCCTGGCGCGTGAGGGTTTCGAGGTCGCGAGTGCGCGTGTGGCATACGGTCACGGTTGAATTCGCGTCGCTTGCTCTTTGCATCAGCAGGTTGGCGATAGGCTTTCCGACGATGTTCGACCTGCCCAGCACCACGACGTGCTTGCCCTCGGTGCCAATCCCCGTGCGCACGATCATCTGCTGTATTCCGGCGGGAGTCGCCGGCACGAACCGCGGCCTCCCCGCAGCCAGAAGCCCCATGTTGAATGGATGAAGCCCGTCCACGTCCTTCTCCGGCAAGATGGACTCCATAACGGTGTTCTCATCCAGATGGTCAGGCAGAGGGAGCTGCACGAGCAGTCCGTGAATCCGGCTGTCTTCGTTTATGCGGTGAACCTCACCTAGCACCTCATCCATCGACGCTGTCGCCGGAAGCATTACCGATTCGGAGAACATGCCCGCCGCCTCTGCGGCCAGTCCCTTGTTCCGCACGTAGACCGCTGATGCGGGATCGTCCCCTACAAGCACCACCGCGAGCCCCGGAACGACGTCGTGCTTGGTGCGCATCTCCTCGACACCTTCGGCGACCTCGGCGCGTATCTCTTCGGCCAGACGTGTCCCACTGATCACACTCGCGCTCATCGGGCTACTCTCCCCTCATCCAGGTTCAGGTGATTCAATTATAACGGCGCATCCCAATGCTGGGTATAATGACCGGGCTAAACAGAAGCTGAGTCATTTCGGAAGCGAAAATTGTCCCCTCTCCCTCAGGGAGAGGGTTGGGGTGAGGGTGAATTCTCCGCCTACACACTTGTTATGGCACCCGCCAGACAGCCTTCGAGGCCACACATTGCTAATTGCCGGCGTAGACATAATCGAGATCCCCAGGATCAAGCGTGTATTCGAGCAGTACGGAGAACGATTCCTGCACCGCATCTACACGGATCGCGAGATCGCGTACTGCCGGGGCCGCGCGCCACAGCTCGCAAGCCGGTTCGCAGCCAAAGAGGCCACCATGAAGGCGCTCGGAACCGGCGTGCGCGGCATCAGTTGGCGGGACATCGAAGTAGTACGCGGCCGTGGACAGGCCCCGAGAATCGAACTTCACGGCACCGCGCGGGCCAGGGCCGACAGGCTTGGACTGACCGACATTGCACTCTCACTCAGCCACTCCAGGGAATTCGCGGTCGCGTCCGTGGTTGGAGACAGCGAAAAAGGCAACATTCTGTACCGAAGATAGTTTAACCGTCAGGAAGAAGAGCAGTGATTTACGTATCCATACTCACATCGGACAGGACACGGGACCCAGAGCTGTGGGCCACGATATGGCAGGGCAGCCCGCCTCCCAGCATCACGCTGATCGGAGCTTACAACCTCGGTAACGACAAGCGGGTGTTCATCTGGGAAAGCAGGGCGCTCGCAGACGTCCAGTTCATGGACCGCTTCAACGAGGTCGGTCTTCTGGAGACCTACCCTGCATTCGATCGCACCGAAGGCTGGCGCGCCGCGTTTGCCAAGGACATCGACGGCTTCAGGGCAAGACTCGAGGGCGCAAGCTCAACGGCAGCGGCCAACGTGGAATCAGCAGTCGACCTCAGAAGCCGGGGAATGAACGCGCCAAACCGGAACGCTGCCCGTGCCGCTGCCAGGCAGTGGGTAGCAGAACAGGAGTCAAAGGGCTGATCATGAGAATAGGACTCTTCATTGGAACGATTGGCGCTGCCACCACCCTCCAGGGGCAGGTGCAGCAGTCTGCTGAGGCCGAGGCCGATGGATTCGAGAGCTTCTGGACAGCACAGGTTGCCGGAATCGATGCGCTGACGCTGCTCGCTCTCTCCGGCGGCGTAACGAAGTCCATAGAGATGGGCACCGCCGTTGTGCCGACCTACCCCCGTCACCCCATGGCGCTCGCACAGCAGGCGCTCACGACTCAGGCAGCCACCGGCGGGCGGCTCCTCTTGGGAATTGGACTCTCGCACAGGCCGGTCGTGGAGGACCGCTGGGGCATGTCCTTCCACGCGCCTGCCGGGCACATGGACGAGTACCTGACCATACTCCAGTCGCTCCTGACCACAGGCAGCGTCGACTTCCACGGCGAGCACTACAGCGCGTCCGGCGAGATAGCCCGGATGACCGACACTCCGCCTTCTGTGTGCGTGGCCGCGCTCGCCCCTCGTATGCTGCGCATGGCTGGCTCGCGGGCCGACGGCACCATAACGTGGATGGCCGGACCGCGTACTCTCGAAACTCACATCGTGCCCAGGATCAGCTCTGCCGCGGAGGACGCAGGACGGCCTGCCCCTCGCGTATGCGTCGGACTCCCCATAGCCGTTACCGACAACACTCAGGCCGGTTTCGAGGCTGCCGCTGGTCACTTCCAGCGCTACGGTACCCTCCCAAGCTATCGCCGGATGCTGGACATCGAGGGCGCTGAAAGCCCGGCTGAGGTAGCTATCATCGGCAACGAAGCGGAGGTTGAGGACCGTCTGAAGGCCCTTTCGTCGGCTGGCGCGACTGAATTCCTCGCATCGATCTTCCCGGTTGGCGACGATGAGGACGCCTCGGTCGCCCGAACGCGGGAGCTTCTGAAGTCGCTTATCGGTCGGGTGTGACCGTTTGAAGATAGTCACCGCCGCCGAGATGCGGGCCATCGAGGAGGGATCCGAGGAGGCTGGCGTCTCGACGGACACCCTCATGGAGAACGCGGGACTCGCTGTTGCCCGTACCGCGCAGCGCATGGTCGGTCCGCTTGCGGGCGTGCCTGTCGTCGTTCTGGTCGGCTCCGGCAACAACGGTGCCGACGGACTCGTCGCTGGGCGCCATATCAGGCGCTGGGGCGCGAGTGTCACCGCATACATCTGCCGAGACCGAGGCACCCCGGACCCAAAGCTGGATGATGCTCTTCGCGATGGCGTAGAAGTAATCGCCGTCTCTGACGACTCTGAACTTGCTCGGCTGAAGTGCGTGCTCGGCTCCGCCCACCTGGTAATCGATGCGATGCTGGGTACCGGCAGGGCAAGACCCATCGAGGGGCCATTCAAGGACATCCTGAGTGTCTTGTCTGTCGCCCGTAGGGACGGTTCGCGAACCGCCCCCGCTCTGCTTGCACTAGATCTCCCCACCGGCCTGAACTGCGACACCGCAGAGATCGACCCTGCATGTGTCGCCCCCGACGTTACGGTTGCACTGGGCTACCCGAAGCGCGGGCACCTGAGCTTTCCCGGCGCAGACTCTGTCGGAAGTCTGGAAGTGGCCGACATCGGAATTCCACCCGGTCTGGACGACGACGTACTGGTCAGTCTCCTGACCTCCGAGTGGGCACGAAACGCGCTCCCCGAACGTCCGGGAGACTCCCACAAGGGCACCTTCGGCCGGACGATGATCGTCGCCGGATCGCGCCACTTCCTGGGAGCCGCCTACCTTGCCGCGGCGTCTTCCGCCCGGGTCGGCGCGGGCCTCGTCACGATTGCGATTCCAGCCAGCCTGGTCTCGTCAGTTGCCCCCGCGGCAATCGAGCCGACGTTTCTCCCACTGCCGGAGTCCCGCGAGGGCGTGGTGTCTCCCGATGCCGCCGAAGAGGTCCTGGAGGCCGTTAACGGCTACAGCTCGCTCCTGGTCGGCTGTGGCCTCGGTCAGGCGGACGAGACTCGCGCGATGGTCGAGAAGCTGCTGCTTTCTGGAGCAGACCTTCCCGCAACGATAGTCGATGCCGATGGCCTGAATACGCTTGCACGGATCCCAGACTGGTACCACCGCTGGCCCTCAGATGGCATCCTCACGCCACATCCCGGAGAGATGGCGCGCCTTGTGTCAGGCTCCGACCTCCACGGAGATGCTGACCGTCTGGAGCTGGCGGTTGCAGGTGCACGACAATGGAACAAGACGGTCGTCCTGAAGGGTGCGTACACCGTCGTCGCCCACAGTGACGGCGCTGCTGAGGTCGCACCGTTCTCCAACCCCGGACTCGCAACCGCGGGGACAGGCGACGTTCTCGCCGGCGCGATAGCCGGGCTGATGTCTCAGGGACTGGAATCCGAGGCCGCCGCGTCCCTCGGCGTGTACCTGCACGGCCTGGCGGGTGAGTCTGTCCGTGCCCGTCTGGGGAACACCGGAATGGTCGCGAGCGACCTGTTGCCTGAGTTGCCGGCAATCATAAGAGACCTGCGGTAGAGGCGGACATTGGCACAGCTACGCGGGCCCGAACGCGCCCGATACGTCACAGGAATGTTCGCTCGTATCTCGCGGCGATACGACCTGCTCAACTCCATCATGTCAGGCGGACGCCACCATGCCTGGCGACGTAAGGCGACAGCGATGGCTGTGGAGGGACTGTCCGGTATGGCCCTGGACGTCGCGACCGGCACCGGCGACTTCGCCTTCGATCTCGCCCGCCGCTCCGAGGTCACGTCAGTGGTCGGACTCGACTTCACCCGCGACATGATGACAATCGGCGTGCAGAAGGGCTTACGCCAGGGACTCGGCTCGTCAGTCTCGTTCACCGAGGGCGACGCTCACGACCTTCCCTTCGCGGACAACAGCTTCATGTGCGCGACCGTCGGGTTCGGCATTCGAAACTTCATCGATGTGCCCAAGGCGCTGAGGGAGATGGCCCGCGTGGTCGTGCCCGGCGGAAGGGTTGTCTCGCTCGAGATCGTTCGGCAGGACGGCCGGGACCCCATAAGCGCAATGGCGCGCCTGCACTTCAGGTACGCTACACCCTTGCTCGGAGGGCTGCTCGCCGGAGACCGAGAGGCCTACACGTATCTGCCGCAGTCGGCCCAGGGGTTCATGTCAGCCACTGAGCTGACCGATGCCATGACTGATACAGGGCTGCGCGTCACCCAATGCGTGAAGCTCGCCCTCGGCACGGTCGCCATTCACGTCGGTGAAAAGTGCTAGGATATATGCGCACAACATCAGGAGACTCACTCAATGACCACACAAGTAGATCCAGGACTTCAGAGCGTACTCGACAACATCCAGGTGATCGCCGCCTCAGAGGGCGGTTCCATCCAATTCGTCGAGGCTCGCGGCGGCAAGCTGACCATCGATTACACTCCAGGCGTCAATGAAGAGTGCCCTGAGTGCGTCCCCACGCACGACCTGATCGAGATGATGGTCAAGTCCTCCACCAGCATCCTCGCCCCCTACATCACCGAAGTCGAAGTCCGGTAGCGAACCGACAACTCAGGTCTTGACGGTCCAAAATCGTTCGTCCTGAGCTTGTCGAAGGGCGGTTCACCGACCATCATAGCTAGTGGACAGTGCACTTGGTTACACTCCGTTTGGAGCCCCAACCTACCTGCCCTCGACAAGTCGCCCTGACAAGTACTTATGGATCACGCTGGACAGTAGTGTCTGGTAGGGGATTCCTTCCTCTCTGGCCTTTGCGTGCGCCAGGTTGAAGTCGCGCTCGGTCATTCGCAGATTCACTCGCCGTGTCTTGTTGAAAGTATTCCGCGCCACCTGACGAGCAACTTCGATCTCACGCTCGACATCCGGTACAGAGCGCAGCGTACCCCGCTCAAAATGCTCCAGAATCTGTCTCTCTTCCGCGTTTAGGCTATCATCCATAACTTGATTTCCTTGGATGCCATAACTCACTCGAAAGAGACACCTCTCTACTCTATGAGCTGCCGGTTCTTCTCATCACTCCATTCGAACCCGTGATCCATGTCACGATTATCGCACAATGTGTGCACTATCGAACGCTTATCTGCGTCCCGGGATCCTTTACATTCCCAAGACGAGAGTGTAGAAATGCTCCAGCCTTGGTGGTATACTCGCTAATAGAACATTAGTTTCTCAAAGATGTCGTATGGCCCTGCCGGAACCCAGTAGCACATTCAGAGACCCGATACACGGCTACATAGGTGTTTTCCAATGGGAGAAGGAGATCATTGACACCCCCGCCTTCCAGCGTCTGCGTGCCATCCATCAACTTGGGCTCACTTCATACGTGTACTATGGCGCAGAACAGTCTCGATTTGGCCACTCGCTGGGCGTGATGCATCTGGCAGGTAGGTTTGTGGAGAAGATTCTCAGGCGGCCCGATCACAGAGATCTGCTTAAAGATCGGCAAGGATGGTCAGAGGACAAATTTGAGTCGAAGGTCGATCAGGTTGTTCTGGAGGCTCGGCTAGCTGGTCTACTGCATGATATTGGGCATGCCCCATTCTCGCATACCGGTGAGGCCACGCTATTTCCGGAGGGCAGACAACACGAACACTACAGTGAGGAGATACTGCTGTCACCTGACTTGGGAATCGGAGACATCATCGACTCTAAGTGCAATGTTTGGGGAGTGACTGGAGAACGAGTTGTAGAGATTCTCAGCGAGGAGGGAGGAACATATGAGGTTGGCTTTGTCAGAGATTTAATTTCAAGCGTGTGGGACGTCGACAAAATGGACTACCTACTGCGCGATTCTATGTACTGTGGTGTTCAGTACGGCCTGTATGACTTGGACAGGATCGCAGACACGATCACACTCTATGACGAGAGTCCTGACGATGTGCTGAAGCTGGGCATCGGGATTGGCGGCATCCACGCTATAGAGGGATTTATACTCGCCCGGTACTTCATGTTCACACAAGTGTACTTTCATCCAGTGCGCCGAGCGTATGACTTGATTCTGACTGACTTCATTTCAGAGCTTCTGAAAGAGACTTCGGCAACTGGTAATTGTCCTGAGGATTTGAAGGAATATCTTGGATGGACCGATTGGAGAATCTTGGCAGAACTACCACGTTACTTGGACGAGCAGGATGAAAGGAAGAGAGATCTGGCATGGAGACTTGCCACTCGTCGACACCCGAAGCCAGTTTATGAGACGGGCGACCATGCCGATCGACTAGTGATGAATCGAGCGATGACTCTCTTGCCTCGTCGACTGGAACAACAGTATGACGGAGTCGCCATTTGGACAGACAGGGCTACCGATCATCCGGAACGATTCAGGATGGGTGACGATGGTTGGCCCATACGAAGAAGAGATGGACGCTGGGAATCTCTCGACACGCTTTCGAGAGCGTTGGGTGGACTGGAAGAGATCAGGCAGTTCAGAGTGTATGCAGACGTTCGAGATAACGACGCACTACAAAGAGAAATCGAAGACTTTTGTCGCCGAGTGATGGCCTGAGCAGGAGAATGCAATGAGCAGCGAAGATATTCTTGCCAGAAGAGTCGCGGTCATTCGACACATAGTTAGTCGCAACGGTGATCTCGGCAAGACCCAAATACAGAAGATTGTATATTTCCTGCAGGAATCGATTGGTGTTCCTCTCAAGTATCGATATCGGATGCACTACTACGGTCCATATTCAGATGAGCTTGATGGGAATCTCTCACTTACTGAGTCCATAGGATATATTGACATTGATCCCGACCCCAATGGTTTCGGATATCACGTGACACCGGTCAAGGAGAGGGAAAATACGCCTTGGCAGGGGTATGATATGTCCAAGGATCCCGAAGTCCGTGATCTCACTGAAGTCATTAATAACGCAATAGACATTCTTGGTGCGCTCGAGACTCCTCAGATTGAGTTATATGCCACCATTCAACTCCTCCAAAGAGAAAACGGTGCAGACCGTCAAGAGACTGAAGACAAAGTTTTCTATAGAACATATAGATTACTCGTACCAGAAACTCAAGAGTGCCAACCTGATTTGAGTTCGACCGATTCTTGGTTCCATAGAGCCTCGGCATATAGTCAGCGGGCGCCCTTCGATGGGATGATAAAGTTCAGCTAGGGTCACCCGTGCGGGGAGCCGGCCTATCACCCCTCGACAAGCCGCCAGGGTAGCTCCTTCTCGATAACTCCGACGTACTGGGCGCCTTTAGGTTCGTCGATAAACTCTCGAACTACCCAGCCCGTTCCTGCCACAATGTCCCGCATCTCATTTCTCGACACGAACAACCAGTCGAACCAGGGTCCTTTCAGATTCCGGTAGCGCTCACGATGTCGGAACTGTCCACTCATCCTGCCTCGCGCACGATTACTCGCCATGTAGGCAAGCTGGATTGGGTCATCGGTTGCACATGGGTCGGTGCTCTCGGCCAGGATACGTCCTCGCTCTGTTGTCATCCTGTAGAAGCGTCGCAGTAGCCACCGCGCTCTCTTGCGATTGCTGACTAGCCCGAAGTTGTTTCCCGACATCACGATGGTGTCGAACATACCCAACTGATTGGCGCTGACTTGGGTTACAGGGAGAATCCTGGCATCCCTAACTC
>JAGWBK010000012.1:0-3985 GCA_021295915.1 Dehalococcoidia bacterium | reverse complement strand
TCTTCGTATGGAGTGAAGTACCAGCGAGGGTGATCGTAGACCTGAATATGGCCGTCGTCGCGCTCACCGACCTCGCGGAAGTTGTCTGGGATGAGACCGCTATGCTGGTCGTAGAGTTGCTGTCCGAAGACGTCCAGGGCGAATCCCACGTGCCCTATGCTTATACCAACTCCAGGTACTTCAGACCCGAACCGGTGTTCAGCAGCAGTATCTGCTGGTCTGCTCCCAACTGCTCCGCAGCCAGCAGCTTCTCGAGCGCGGCGGCCGTGGCAGCGCCCTCTGGGCAGATGAACATCCCCTCCAGTCGAGCTACCGTGGCCATGTAGTCGCGGATCTCGTCGTCGCTGACCGTAAGCGCGCCACCGCCACTCTCACGAATGGATTCCAGGATCAGGTAGTCACCAATCGCCGACGGCACCCGGATGCCCGCCGCGACCGTATCTGCGTCCTGCCATGGCTCGGCGAACTCGGTGCCCTGCTCGAATGCCCTTACTATCGGAGCGCAGCCGTCAGACTGCACCGCGAACATCCGCGGCCTCTCGCTTCCGATCCAGCCCATCGCCTCCATCTCGTCGAACGCCTTCCACATCCCGACGATTCCGGTCCCGCCGCCTGTCGGGTAGACGATCGCGTCAGGCAGCGTCCAGCCTAGCTGCTCCGCGATCTCGTAGCCCATCGTCTTCTTCCCCTCCACCCTGTACGGTTCCTGGAGCGTGGATATGTCGAACAGGCCCTCTTCTGCCGCCCGCTCGCGGCTCAAGACCCCTGCGTCGCTTATCAGCCCATCGATCAGCGTAAGCTCACCGCCCGTGATGACGACCTCTTTCTGGTTCGCCTCTGGCGCGTCCTTCGGCATGACCACGTAGGAGTCGATGCCTCCCTTAGCTGCGTAGGACGTCATTGCGCCAGCCGCGTTGCCTGCCGACGGCATCGTGATCTTCGTGATGCCAAGCTCCTTGGCCTTCGAGACGGCAGCAGACAGCCCACGCGCCTTGAACGACGCTGTCGGGTTGACGCCTTCGTCCTTGATGAGAAGGTCTGAGCATCCCATCTCGGGCCCAAGCCGCTCAGCCTGGAAAATCGGCGTGAACCCCTCACCCAGCGTGATCACGTTCGACTCGTCCCGTATCGGCATGACCTCGAAGTAGCGCCACATGTTCGCCGGACGTTCCTTGAGCATGTCGCGGTCCAGCGCCGCCGCCGCACCGTTCAGGTCGTACCGTGGGTACAACACCTTGCCGCACTCGGAGCATAGACGCTGCGGTTCGTCAGCCGAGAACTCGGCGTTGCAGTAAGTGCATTCAAGGTTGATCAGGTAGCTGCGCATGTCTCTTCCCAGTCCTGCTATTCCTTTTCAGTGGATGTCGGCCAGTAGTCGGGTACGGGGTACGCCTCGTCCATGCCGGGCCACGCCGGCGTCGTGACGATGACGAAGCACAGGTCCTCGTCGCCTGTGTTTCTGAATTGGAAGTGACTTCCGGTGTCGATGGTCAGCGCAACTCCGGCAAACACGTCTACGACTTCATCGCTGTCGTCGCATGACCGCCAGACCTGTCCGTGCCCGGAGATGAAGTACCACGCCTCTTCAACCGTCCTGTGCGCAACTGCCTTCGAGACCGCTCCGGGTCCCAGCGTGCAGTGGACCATGCTTGATCGAGTAGTCTGGACTAGCTCGCGAATCTGTGAGCCATCCGGTGCCAGAACGGTGTGACCCTCCGGCAGCAGGGCCGTCTTCACTGAGGTCCGTCTTGCGGGGGATACTTATCCAGCCACCACCGGGCGATCTCGGTGCGCCGCGCGAACCACACGCCAGGGTACCTGCTCACGTACTGTAGAAAGTCCCTCAGCGCTATGGCGCGCGACGGCCTGCCGACAATCCGGCAGTGCAGCCCGATGTTCATCAGCTTCGGAGTTTCCATGCCCTCTTCGTAGAGCAGGTCGAACGTGTTCTTCAGCGTCTCGTAGAAGTCGGATGCGGTATTCAGGCCACCTCGCCAGAAGCGGGTATCGTTGACCTCGAGAGAGTACGGCACGACCAGCCACGGCTTTCCGTGCACTTCCACGTAGTAGGGGAGATCGTCCGCGTACGAGTTCGAGTCGTACAGGAACCCACCCTCTTCGACCACTAGCTCGCGTGTGTTCAGGCTCGGACCATACCGTGTGTACCACCCCAGGGGTCGTACTCCGGTCGTCCGCTCTATGGACTCGACCGCCTTCCGGATCGCCTCGCGCTCGGCGTCGCGGTCCATCCGGTAGTACTCCTCCCACCTGAAGCCGTGTCCGAAAACCTCATGTCCCTGTTCGACAATTGCCGGGCCTACCTCGGGATTGCGCTCCAGCGCAAGGGCGCAGCAGTAGAACGTCCCGGGTACGTTGAATCTCTTCAGTAGCCTCAGGACGCGCCAGACACCGGCGCGGCTGCCGTACTCGAAGAACGACTCGTTCGCCAGGTCGCGTTCGTCCAGGGGAAGTGGAGACGGCACCTCGCTGTTGGTCTCGCGATGGGGGTCTCCGTCGAGAAGTGAGTACTCGGATCCCTCTTCGTAGTTTACGACCAGCGAAATCGCAATGCGTGCGCCATCAGGCCACTCGATGCGAGGAGGGTGCTGACCGTAGCCGACGAAGTCTCTGGGATTGTCGCTAGCTTGTTGAGTCGTCGTCGGAGTCGTCCTCTTCTACCTGACCGGTCACTTCTCGCAGGAACTGCTCGACACCAGGGGCCAGGTCGGCTCCTTCGTCGTCCTCTTCACCGTCGTCCTGCCCGCCCTCGACGAGCACACGATCGTAGTAAGACTCGAGCCTCCCGATCAGAGAGCGTACCTCGGGGTTGTTCTCAACCGCCCTGTTGACGTCCTCGTACTGGCGACGACCACGCTCCCTGTCTGCGAGCGAATTGGGCAGGTCGAACATGGCGGTCAGGATCTCGATGATCCGTGCCGCTCCCATATGGTCCTCGTCTAGCTGCATATACTGGGGCAGGTGCGCCATCAGGCTGGTAGTCGGAATCTCGCCCTGTGTCACGAGGTCAGACACCATGTTGACGATGGAAGTTGGCCCCTGGTACGTGCTACGCCTCTGCGACACCAGCCCGGTCGCCTTCGCCGCCTGATCGTCGTTCATCGTGCCCGTCACCAGCAGTGGCCTGGTGTGAGGCACGGAGTCGTACATTCCCCCGATCCGGCAATACTCCTGGATGTCGAAGTGTGAAAGTACGTCCGATATCGCTCGGCAATACTCCTCTCCGAAGGCGTGCGGCTCCCGTATGTGCAGGAACAGGTAGTCCCTGTCCGTAGGCTCATCGTGCGCATGGTGGATGATGGTGTTGGGAGTCGTGAACACACGCTGCCCGTTGACGGTGCGCATCCGGGGCCGGTACCTGGTGAAGTCGAAGAACTTTCCGGGTTCGGCCAGCCTGCCCAGTTCCTGAGCCCCTAGATGGCGCTGGAGTATATTGAGCGCGAGCGTACCCACCCTTCCCACGTCTATCCATGGCCGGAGCATCGCGATCGCAATGGGTCGCCTCAATTCTGGCACCGGGTCTCTGAGTTCAAATTCGTTTATTCGCATAGACCTATCGTGCCAAAATCGAGTCCATTCCGCAAGTCCGCTAAGTGTCTGAGAGACTTTCAAAAGTCCCCTCTCCTTTGAGGGAGAGGGCTAGGGTGAGGGTGACTTAAGGCTCGGGAACTGCCAACGCCGCAGAGTAAGTCGGGAGTGACAAGACTTTAGAAAGTGTCTCAAGTGTCTTGAAACCGTGTCCAGTTTGGTAGGCACACCCTGAGAACGCGGACGTCTCGCCCGCATTCGTTCGCCCTGAGCCTGTCGAAGGGAGCTTGTCGAAGGACATCCCCATCCCCTGGATTCCGGCCTTCGCCGGAATGACGATCTGCGGATACCTACCCCTGTCAGCTCCCTCAGGGAGATGGTTAGAGCCTGCCCCGGACTTGATCCGGGGGTTAGGGTGAAATGTTCGCCTACCAAACTG
>JAGWBK010000011.1 GCA_021295915.1 Dehalococcoidia bacterium | reverse complement strand
GTGCAAGATGTCGGCGAGGGCAGAGGCTACGTATTCCTGACAGTCTCAGAGATGGACCCCGATGCCCAGCCTAAGGTTGAGCTGGTCGGTGAAGTCACAGACGTCGCAGGAAACAGGAAGGGGACTGGCTCAGACAACGAGGCCGATGACCGCGTTGCCCCGTCCCTCACCGTCTCCGTCATGGAAGGCGACCGCGCGGTAACGAAGGACAAGGTCACACTTTCGATCACGTCTGACGAGAACATCAGCGCACCGTCCGTCACCTACTTCATGGTCAATTCTGTAGACGACGATCAGACGCTCGGCGCCGAAAAGAGGGCCACGCCGGTCTTCAAGTCGGCGACAGAGTACGAAGTCACCATTGACGCAGCAGAAGACGGTCTCTACACCGTTCACGTAGCCGCACACGACAATGCTGGCGGCAACATGGGCTCCAAGGGTGACGGTAGCGCACCTGTGGACGTGGATAGCGACACCAGTGCAGTCCTCTTCGAGCGGGACACCAATATCTCCCCTCCCGACGTTGACCCCGACAAGGACGGTGTTCAGGACGAGTTCAGCATCGACGACCCGAACGCGTTCATCAGGATCGACTTCTCAGGAGAGGGTTCAGAGTACGACGCCAGCAAAGGCGGCGGCGACGACCTGGACACCCACGGCATGGTGACCATCGTATCTGCGTCGCTCGGCGGCGAGGATATCACCGACAGCCTGCAGTCAAACGATGACGGAAACGTCTTCCTGTTCCGCGCCACCGGCCTGGATCTCGGCGACCACGACCTTGAGGTCGTCGCCATGGACGAGGCAGGCAACAAGAATTCGTCGGCCTTCGAGGCAACGATCACCATCACCGAGCGCGATCCTTACACCCTGAAGCTCAACCCGGGCTGGAACCTCGTATCCATCCCAGGCGAGCCGATGGACTCTGACATCAACACGGTAATCCCGGCTGACCACCCGGCGACGACGGTTCTTACCTATGACCCGTCCGTCCCAGGCGGCTGGCTGACTGCACTGCGTGGTGCCGACGGCAGCTTCACCGGAACGCTGTCCAACATCACTGCAGGCCGCGCCTACTGGGTACAGACACCTTCCTTCGAAGGGGTGGATGTCGACATTCCCAAGCAGGCGGTTGGTGCACAGATACTGCCGACCATCGCTATCGCACAGGGCTGGAACCTGATTCCGATCCTCGACGTGGACGGCGACTTCGAACTCAGTGACGCTGAAGGCTACAACTACTTCAGCGGCCTGTCCGAAGGCTCGGTAACCGGCATCTACACCTTCAACACGATCACCAACTCCTGGTTGAGCGTTGCTGAGGCAGACGTAGAAATCGGCAAGGGCTACTGGATCTACGCAACTGACGCCGGAGTCATAGTCCCGTAGCCAGTCCCTCGTAAGTAGGACTTGCGAACAAGCAGGCCTCCCTCCTCGATTCGGGGAGGGAGGCCTTTTCGATTCAGAATGGAAGTTGGCATCATGAGAAAACTTGTCGCGGCGGTTGCGGTCGTTGCGCTGGCCATCGTCGCAGGGGTAATTTCGACCGGTAGCCTCAGTGCCCAGGGTCTTCCGTCCGGGCCATACATCTACTATGGGACTGCATCTGTCAACAGTCTTCCGGTCCCAGACGGCTTCTCAATATATGCAGAAGTAGGTACATATCGGAGTGAGCCTGTTGAAGTATCAAATGGCAGCTACGCCAGTCTCACCGTCAATCCTCTGGACAGCGTATTCAACAACGAGACAGTTAGGTTCTTCCTCGATGGAGTTCCGTCCATTGAGACTGATACCTATCGGCCCAGTGGTATTCCGGTAATCAAACCTGACTTCCATCTTAACTTTGCCAAGCTTCCAGACCCCACGCCGACACCGTCGCCTATTCCTACAGACACGCCGACGCCGACACCCATTCCTCCCACTCCTGTTTCCACACCGACCCCCACCGTGGCTGAGCCTATGACCTTTGCCGCAGGGCTGGTGATCGTGACCGGTGGAGTTTTGCCGCCGGAGGCGGTCCTCACCGCGCGCATTGGTGACTCTTACGAGTCAGCGCCGTCGGCCATCCTGACCACGGACGGTCAGTACGGGGGTCTGATTGTCGATCCCAAGGACAACAGCTTCATCGGACAGGATGTGGGTTTCTACATCAATGGTCAGCCTGCTCGGACTACTATTCCGTTTGAGAGCGGCGGGTTGCGCAGGCAGTTCGACATCGTCTTCACGGCTGACTTCTCAACACCGACTCCGTCACCCACGCCGGACCTTGCTCCGACGCCGACTGAGACGCCTACGACATCGATTACCACTGTCGGCGACACGACAACCATTCGAGGCGCGGGTGACGCGCAGACGGCCGACTTCAATTTGGGTGAGGGCGTAGCGGTATTCGACATCCGGCACGACGGCACTGGTGAGTTCTCCATCGACTTGTTGAACTCGCGCGGCCGCTCCGAACAGCTGCTTGTAGATTCCTCCGGAAGATACTCAGGTGTAGTTGGGGCAGGAGTAAACGAGGACTCTGTGAGCGGACCTGCTCCTGGGTCTCACTCTATTAGTGTCGCGGCTTCCGGCGTGTGGGAGATCGCGATAAGCCAGCCTGTCTGGACTTCCGGAGATCGCGCCCCGATCTCTCTACGAGGCTCGGGCGATGACGTTGCAGGCCCAATAGAGCTCCAGGCAGGTCGCGTCGACTTCACGCTGGTCCACGATGGCACAAGCAACTTCGTGGTCGATCTCGTAGAGTCGGACGGCACCCTGGTAGATACCCTGGCCAACGAAACCGGATCATTTAGAGGGACCAAGCGTCTGGGTGTCAGGGCAGGTGCAGCGCAGGGAGCTGAGCCTGGAATACACGGCCTGTTCGTAACCGCGGACGGCCGCTGGTCGATCTCCATGCAGGCTGAGGCGGTAGCAACTCCAACTCCGCAGCCCACTCTGACTGCGACACCAGTTCCGCCGACGCCGGTGCCAACTGCGGCTCCGCCAACCGCAACCGCGGCTCCGCAGGCCCAGGCACCGACACCGCCTGCGCCACCGCCTCCAGGTCAGCAGGAGCCGACAGATGAGGCAGAAGATTCCGGCGGCGGATGCGGATCGGTTGGCCCGGTATCGCTCGGAACTGCAGCTGCCAACATGCTTCTGCTGATTGCACCGCTCGGTCTCATCGCCGGCATACGGACAGTTAGAAGAAGGCGCTAGACCAGTAGTCTGGATGCCTAATAGAAAGGGACCGCTCCATGTGGAGCGGTCCCTCTGCTTTTAACTCTACCTCGGGCGACCGTTATGGCGCCCAGCCAGGTTGCTATCTCCTACGCCTGGATGCCGGCAGCTGTAGAAGAACGACCCTTGTCTCCCTGGGGAGATTGTTCTGGGTTACGCTCAGGCGGAGCTGGGGGTCCGGACGCTCGACGTTCATCTGTCGAAGCAGCGCGTCAAGGGGCGGCTCTTCGTCCTCACCACTCCCCTGCCCTGCCTCGTCCTCGCCGACCGGTATCACAATCCTGGGACCCAGCACGTTGACCAGCCTGGAAATCTCCGTGGGATCAACGTCTCCCTGCTTCCCGACAGACGCGATGAGTACGTCTACGGCACCCAGGGAGTCGAGCTGCCTTGCCCCCAACTTGACGGCCAGGGAGCCAAGGTAGCAGATCGATACGCCGTCAGACCTGATCACGTAAACCGTGTTTATCCTGCGGCCGTCCTCGTCGTCACTGAGCGCAGTGCCTATGCCGCTGATGTTGTATCCCAGCACCTCATACATCCCCGGGCCGTCGATGAGGTTAGGCCGGCCACCGACCGCCTCGTAGGCCGAGTGCTGCGGATCACCGTTCGATACGGCTACTATGTGGACTTCCGATGGGACTACGATGTCCGGGAACGGATCGGTGAGCAACACTACGTCGCTGCTTACCAGTCTCATCGAAGACCATCCAAGCCAGGTTATCTCCATTCAGTCATTCTCCGTCCCCTGTGGTGTCGGCAGTTTCTGCCTGTAGTATACTGGTAGAATACCGTCAGCTTACAGGAGACCCTGATCGGCGCGGCCCTACAGGATAGCACTCATCGACTGAAGCGCAAATGATTACAGAACGTCAAAAGTACATTCTGAGACATATAGTGAGCGACTACGTTCACGACGCGGTACCGATCTCTTCGGAGAGCCTGGCTCGGAATCATCACCTGGGAGTGAGTTCGGCAACTGTGCGCAACGAGGTCGCCGCTCTCGAAGAGCAGGGCTACATTTCACGGCCTCACACGTCGGCGGGAAGCGTCCCGGAGGACAGGGCCTATCGCCTTTACGTCGAGTCGTTTGTCTCCCACAGGGCGGACCGCATGCCATCACAGGCGCGAGAGACTATCAGCAATAGGTTCGCAGACGTCCGAGACGATGTCGATCGCTGGAGCAACGTGGCCGCGACTCTGATTTCGCAGCTACTGGGCAACCTAGGCATCGCCACTTTCCCCAAGACTTCTGAGTCCCGGGTCATGCACCTTGAGTTGGTCCCCATTCAGGATGTGCTGGCGATGCTGATCGTGGTGTTGGAACAGGCGAAGCTCAGGAAGCATATTCTGCGTTTCGACTCGCCCCTGGACAGGTCGAATCTCGAATCGATGTCGACGCGTCTTCGCAGCCACATGATTGGCCTGACTCACGCAGAGATCGCTGAGCAGGCGATGTCTCTAACGACACCTGAGCGCCTGGCGGTTGATGCGACTATCGACATGCTCCAGGAAGAAGACTCCACAGGTCATGACGACCACCATGTGAGCGGACTGCGCAACCTGTTGGACCAGCCTGAGTTCGTGGACTATGAGAAGGTGCGTCCAATCGTCCACGGTATCGAGGACGGCTCACTCGTTGAAGCTGCTCTCGAAGAAGCTCCCATGGGGCAGGTGGTCCGAGTCGTAATCGGCAGGGAGCACGAGGGAGATGTCCTGCGCCCATTCAGCGTGGTGATCTGCCGCTATGGCGTACCCGGCCGCGCGCTTGGGACACTTGGCCTGATGGGCCCCACCCGCATGGAGTATGACCGGGCCATCTCAGGGATCCAGTTCATTTCGACGATTATGGACAGCATGGCGGAGTCCGTGTACGGAAAGGGACAGAACGCGTAAGCTGTCGGCCACAACTAGCGAGCATGACTAACAATGTTTGAAGCTCTCACTGGAAAGCTGAACGACGTATTCGGTCGCCTCGGATCGAAGGGTCGCCTCACCGAGAGAGATATTGACTCCGCTCTTCGGGAAGTCCGTATGGCCCTTCTTGAGGCTGACGTCAACTTTCGGGTCGCGCGCCAGCTTGTGTCAAAGATCAAGGAGCGTGTGTCCCAGGAGGACCTGCTGACCAGCCTGACGCCCGGACAGCAGGTGGTCAAGATCACCAATGATGAACTTACGGCCATACTCACCGGAGGAAACCACAGGCTCGAAACAGGTTCGTCCCAGCCCTCTGTGATCTTGATGGCGGGCCTGAACGGCGCTGGCAAGACGACACTGTCCGCCAAGCTCGCACTTCACCTGAAGCAGAGTGGCCAGTCCGCGGTTCTAGTTGCCGCCGACCTCCGCAGACCCGCCGCCATCGACCAGCTGGAGACGCTGGGCCGACAGACAGATGTAGAGGTCTACTCGGAGCGAGGATCGTCCGACACCATTGCCGTTGCTCAGGCTGGTATCAGACGTGCCCAGGAAGTCGGGGCCACGTGGGTCATCATAGACACATCCGGGCGCTTCCAGGTGGATGACGAACTGATGGACGAGCTCGAATCAGTCCACAAGGCCATCCAGCCAACGGAGACGCTGCTTACTCTCGACGCCATGACCGGACAGGAGGCCGTCGACGTCGCAGAGAAATTCCACGAGCGAATAAGCCTGACAGGGCTCGCCCTTACCAAGATGGATGGCGACGCGCGAGGGGGAGGCGCCCTCTCGATCACGACTGTCACGGGAGTTCCCATCAAGTTCATGGGCACCGGCGAGCGCATGGACGCGCTCGAGCAGTTCCACCCTGACAGGCTCGCATCGAGAATCCTCGGAATGGGCGACATGCTCACGCTCATTGAAAAAGCCGAGCAGGGTATCGACGAGCAGCAGGCCCTCGAACTGGACCGCAAGCTGCGACAGGCCCGATTCGATCTGAATGACTTCCTCGAACAGCTACAGCAGCTCAAGAGAATGGGACCACTCAGCCAGGTGCTCGAGATGATCCCGGGATTCTCCTCCATGAAGGGCAAGCTCCCCGATGATCAGCTGGATAGCGATGGTCTTAAGAAGGTAGAAGCCATCATCTACTCCATGACTCCGGACGAGCGTCGCAGACCTGACATTATTGGCGGCAGCAGACGCAGACGCATAGCCAGAGGCAGTGGGACAACACCGCGAGACGTCAATCAGCTCCTGAACCAGTTCAAGCAGATGCAGCGCATGATGAAGCAGATGTCCACGGGCAGAGGACGCCAGGATATGATGCGCATGTTCGGAGGCTAATCAGGGCGACGTAGTTGTCGCGGTGGTAGAAGTCGCCGCTTCATCTTGACCGACGGCGTCGGCCCCGACCGTGTCCTCAAGAGTCGCAGTAACGACAGCATCGACTGAGTCAGGGTTGTTTCCCACGGCCAGCCAGACTGTATCCTCTTTGGACCTGACGTCTACTACGACGGCATCTTCAACAGCGATTCGATTGGCTACCTCACCGTACATGGACTCCTGCACAGTCCACTCTTCGGCTCCGGTTAGCGACTGGAAGTACTCCATTACAGCAGATGAGAATTCCGCTGCGTCTTCCACGGAGTCCCAGACACTGACCGAAGCAATCACTTCGTCTCCAGACGGGTCTTCCATCAGCAGGAAGGTATCGCCTCCCCACCCGGCAGCGGCAGTTGCAGCCACATCAGGAGCAAGCGCTCCCTCAAGAAGTGCCGCAGCGAACAGCTCTCCCATCACGTCGCGGTCAACCTCCGACCATCCATCGCCAAGGACGGCAACAAGGTCGGGTATTGTGACCTCTATTGGTGAGTCCAGTCCAAGACGCTCCGGGTGAAGTATCTGTTCGGTCGACTCTGGCAGGGCGTCGTAGGCTGCATCAATAGCTGTAAAGTCACCATATTGCTGGAACAGGTAGATGGCGAAATTCGCCCCCTCAAAGTACGGGAATGCAACCGTTCGCTGAATAAACGGAGGTGCCGCCCTGTATGCAGACAGGTCAGCCGATTGCGCTTCCTGCATGTGGCTTTCGCGTTGAGCGTCATTGAAAACGCGGAGCCTGTAGATGAGCTCGACGAGTGACGCATCTCCCTCAATGAGGGCTGTGATCGCTCGCACCCTGTCGGAGTTGCCTTCGTAAGGTTCTCTGATGTCCCTGATGTTGAAGTGCTGCTGCTGAAGGGCGTGTGTTACTTCATGAGAGACCGTGAGTTCATTCGAGAGAGTAAACTCGTCTGCGTCGGCAACAACGAACAGCACGTTCTCTTCTGTGTCGAACAGGCCGACTACTATGTTGGAATACACGTCCAGCAGCACGTCTTCAAGAGATGAACCGGGCTCGATAATACCGAGCAACGAGTAGAGCCGGTCGGCTACCTCGATATCATCAGCGTTCTCTGCGAGGTTGTCCTCCAACTTCTGCCTGAGTTCGTCAGTAGATACCAGCCGTCTCTCGAACGACCCCCGATTCGTGAGGCCCCTAATCGCTGCAGACTGCAGGCTGACCGCGTCCAGCTTACGGTCCAGGTCTGGCGGGAACGCTGCAGCTGGAGTCGGGATTTCGACCACGACCTCCACTGTCGGCAGAATCACAGGTGCGGGAGCAAACGTGGGAGTCGGTGCTGGGGTGCTTGTCGGTCTTGGAGTAGGAGTGGGCTCCGGTGTCGCAGTTGGAGCCGGAGTGTGCGTGGGCTGCGGAGTAGGTGTCGGTTGCGGGGTGGACGTTGGCAGTGGCACAGCGGTGGGAATAGGGGCCGGCTCATCGCCACAAGCTGTAGCCAATATAACTAGCGCAAAAATAGCGACTACTACTCTCAAGGAGGCCTCCATGCGTGGTGATTCCACCCTTAGCTGCCGGTTCGTAACTCGACAGAGAGTATCATAGCGAAGGATTCACGGTGTCAAGAAACGCAGGTTATCGTCGCCCACGACGCGTGTTACCCGGTGCCCGCAGTTCAAGCGCATGCCCCGACTCGAGGGCTTCGAGTCTGAAGCTTGAGCGACTCATATCTGCGCTCGCCTGACCTCCTGGAATGGGACCCTAGCAGCACGATTAGGGTCCGTTTTTTCGTGAATCATGACATCGTTTCTCCTTGACATATCACCTAACCCTGCCTACTATGAGACCATTCCCATACCGTCTATCGGAGTGGGAAAAACAAGGGAAGGTGAAGCGAATGGAAAGCATTTTTGCCCTGCTCGCCGTCCTTTTAGGCCTATCGGTAGGGGCTGGAGCCGGCTTTTATGGCCGTCGGCTGGTTTCAGCGAGACGAATCAACAGCGCTCAAGTTGAAGCTAACCAGATAGTAGAAGCTGCGCAGAGCGAGGCCCATACCCTGGTGTTAGAAGCCAAGGAAGAAGCCCTGAAACTCCGCGCTGAATGGGAGACCGAACAGCGAGAAAACAGGTCTGAGCTCAAACGGTCTGAGCGCAGGCTGAGAAAGAGAGATGAAAACCTCGACAAGCGGGCCAAGAATCTTGAGAGGCGCGAGAGCAAGATAGCGCAGCAGGAGGGCCAAGCCCAGAAGAAATGGGACGAGATCGAGGAGAGCAAACAGCAAGCACTCGCTAAACTTGAGGAGATCTCCGAACTGAGCCTTCCGCAGGCAAAGGACCTGCTGATGCATGAGGCAGAGGAAGAGATACAGCACGAGATAGCCCGGCGTTACAGAGACATCGAGGTGCAGGCCCAGGAGGATGCACGCGAGGTCTCGTCCAGAATACTCGCCACGAGCATACAGCGAATGGCCGCCGATGTTGTCTCCGAGATGACAGTTACATCAGTTCCCCTTCCGAATGACGACATGAAAGGTCGTCTGATAGGCCGTGAAGGACGGAATATTAGAGCAATCGAAAAGAATACAGGCGTCGACCTGATTATCGATGACACGCCAGAGGCAGTGACCCTGTCGTGCTTCGATCCCGTCAGGCGAGAGGTCGCCAGGATCGCCGTGACCAAGCTCATTCAGGACGGCAGGATTCACCCTGCCCGCATTGAGGAGATGGTCAGCCGCTCTGAGAAAGAGGTCGAAAAGTCGATCTGGTCGGCCGGAGAAGAAGCGATATTCGACGCAGGGGTCCGTGGAATAAACCCCGAGATCATCAGGCTGTTGGGACGGTTGAAGTTCCGCTACAGCTACGGTGAGAACGTGCTCCAGCACTCGCTGGAGGTCTGCCATATTGCGGGAATGATCGCCTCTGAAGTTGGCGCAAACATCAAGGTTGCCAAGGCCGGAGGTCTCCTACATGACCTCGGCAAGGCACTTACCCACGAGGTCGAAGGACCGCACGCTGAGATCGGCGCCGAGATAGCGAACAAGTACAACGTCTCCGGTAGGGTATGCGCGTGCATCGCCGAACACCACGACGATGTAATGAGTTCACCTGAGGCGTTCATCGTTGCCGCGGCAGATGCCATCAGCGCTGCCCGTCCGGGCGCCCGCAAGGACACAGTAGAAAACTACATCAAGCGTCTACAGGCCCTGGAGGAAGTAGCAAGCGACTTCGAAGGAGTGGAACGCTGCTTCGCCATACAGGCAGGACGCGAAGTTCGTGTAATGGTCAAGCCGGACTCGATTGACGACATAATGGCTTCAAAGTTGGCCAGGGACATCGTCAAGAAGGTCGAAGACAACCTTGTCTATCCAGGACAGATCAAGGTGACGGTGATTCGGGAAAGCAGAAGCGTCGAGTACGCGAGGTAGCATCAGAACGCGCTTCGCAGCACACCACCTGATATCCTGTACAAACTGCAAGAAACGCAGCGGTCGGGTCATTCCGGCCGCTGCGTCTGTTTGAACGGGACATCGGACCAGCTTCCGACCTCCTCGGAGACTAAACATGACGATTGAAGTCGACCTGCATCTCCATACCAGCGCATCTGATGGCACACTTACCCCTACCGAACTGGTGGAGTTGTGCGCCGGACGAGGCCTGAAGACCATAGCAATCAGCGATCACGACTCAACTGAAGGGCTCACCGAAGCCTTTGCCGCCGCAGATGCATTCACCGACCTGCGAATCATTCCCGCAATCGAATTGAGCACCGACGTGCCTGGTTCGGAAATTCACGTCCTGGGATATTTCATCAACACGTCCGACAAAGAATTCCAGGAGACGCTTGCCCGATTCAGGGAGGGACGCTTCGACCGGGGAAGCGCAATGGTCAAACGCCTAAATTCGATGGGCTATGCGATCGAGTGGAGTCGCGTCCAGCAGATCGCAGGCGACGCCTCGATAGGCAGGCCGCACATTGCGAGTGCGATGGTCGAGGCCGGGTACTACGAGTATCCCAACCAGGTATTCGACGAGCTGATCGGGAGGGAAGGGCCAGCATACGTCGAGAGGATGAAGTTGACTCCCGAAGACGCGATCCTCATGCTGCGCCAGAATGGAGCGGTGCCAGTGATGGCTCACCCCACCTACTCTCAGATCAAGTCCAGCAGAGGCGAGGTGCAGGAACTCGACGACACTGTAAGACAGCTGAAGGAGCACGGACTCGTCGGGGTAGAGGTATTCTACGGGGACTATACTCCCGATCAGGTTGCGAACCTGGAGCGCATCGCAAACGAGCTCGACCTGATTCCCTGCGGCGGAAGCGACTACCATTGCTCCGGGAACCCGGGCGAACCAGAGCCAGGGACCGTGGGACCACCTATGGCAACTGTCGAGAGGCTCGAGGCCGCGCACAGAGACATAGTGCGATCGGTCCACAGGGTCTGACGAATAGAACATGGTCGAGGCCGCAATCCTCATAGCTGCAGCCTACCTATTCGGTTCAATCCCAACCGGATATCTGGTTTCGAGGTACGCGGCGGGCATCGACATCAGGGACTACGGTTCCGGCAACGTCGGAGCCTCAAACGTAATTGAACATGTGGGGAAGTGGCAGGGCATCCTCCAGGGAGCGTTCGATTGTTTAGCCAAGGGCTTGCTTCCGGTGATCGTAGGAAGGCTGGTAGGAGTCGACCTGTGGGTGCAGGGAGCTGCCGGCCTGGCCGCGGTCCTCGGGCACAACTGGTCAGCGTACCTAAAGCTGACCGGCGGAAGAGGAGTATCCGTCGCTGTCGGAGCCGCGCTCGGACTTGGCATGTTCTGGGAAATCCTTATCCTGGGAGTGGCCGTATTTACGGTAGGCAGGTTGCTAACCCACGACACTGGGTTCTGGACGTTCGTCGCGCTACTGGTGCTTCCCTTCGCCGGGCTCATGTTCAGGAGAGAACCAGAGGTAATTCTGACGATTGTCCTAATCTGCCTTATGATGTTCTTGAAGAGACTGACTGCAAATTGGGAGCGTCCTTCATCCGAATACCCTCTGCCAAAGGTCCTCTTGTACCGACTTGTGTGGGACCGTGACGTGCCGAAGAGGGTCGAGTGGACGGAACGCCGCCCAGACTGAGGTCGTTAAGTATGTCACAGACGACATTCTGCAAGCGTCACTCCGGCGTAGAGACGAGCATAGCCTGTGGCCGGTGCGGGGACGCGATCTGTCCACGGTGCATGGTCCACGCACCTGTCGGCGTTCGCTGCCTCGACTGCGGCCGATCCCGACCAACGCCGACGTTCGACGTGTCACCGATGTTCCTAGCGAGGGGGATCGGGGCCGGCCTGGTAGTGGGAATAGTCGGAGGAGTTATCGTCTCCGTCGTGGTGATGTTCTTTGTTTTCCCCTACCTGCTGGCGGCGCTCATAGTAGCCCTGGGGTACCTGGTTGGGGAGACGATCAGCCTTTCGACGAACCGAAAGCGGGGAATGCGTCTAAAGCTCGCCGCCGGATTGTCCATGTTCATCGGGTACTCGCTTATCACGTATCTCACAGGCGGAATGACGTTCAACATGGTGAACTTGCTAGCGGGTGGAATAGGTTTCTACTTATCGATTAATAAGTTTTAGACATATGTGTCAACTCGCCCACGTGTATAACGCCACACACAAATAAAGATGCTGAAAGCGAACCTCGTCCACACATTGAGCCTGCGTTTCGTGGAAAATATGAGTATCATGGCCCAAATGTAGGCTTGAGACACTTTTCACAAGGCCTTAGAATGGCTATATTGGAATTAGACAGTCACCAAAACCGAGGCGAAGGCAATGGACAGAATCGACGTGGCGATAGTTGAGATACTGAGCACCGACGGACGAGCGTCGAACGCTCAGATCGCCCGTCACGTAGGCGTCAGTGAAGGTACCGTGAGACGCCGTCTCAAGAGGATGGTGGACGAGGAAGTAGTGCAGATCAAGGTCATCTCAGATCCCAAGGGACTGGGACGGCTATCTCAATGCATGGTTGGCGTGACAGTCGAACCCTCCCAGGTGGACGCCGTGCTGGAAGAGATCTGTAGCAGGGAAGAGGTAACGTTCGCAGCTTGTACGACGGGGAGCTACGATCTGATGCTTTGTATAAGCGTCGACAGCCCCGACAAGCTTGGCGAGTTCCTCCTGACCGATCTTGGATCGATCACCGGCATACACCGGATCGAGAGCTACATGCTCCTGTCAGTGGGCAAAGACAGCCTCGGCCAGTTCACCAGCTAACACCCCTTCATCAGCCTAGTGACAACACACTGACCCGGGGGCTCGGCCAATCTCAAATTGCCGGACCTCTACTCTTGACGCCGATAGTTCGGGTTTCACTCATCCAGGTTTACACCCCACACTCAACCCGGCTATCATCATTTCCGTTCGCGGACACGGCGTCTGCAACCTGTCCCACATTCACCCCTCCGAGGTGTCGCCTTGCTCAAGTCGATAAGTTGCGGAAGTTTAAGGGCCGAGCACGCCGGCCAGTCAGCTACCCTGGCCGGATGGGTGCACCGCCGCCGGGACCACGGTTCGCTGATCTTCATCGACATCAGGGACCGCGACGGTCTGACGCAGGTCGTATTCAATCCTGAAATAGCTCCAGACGCCCACCGGATCGCAGAGAGCTTTCGTAACGAGTGGGTTGTGCAGGTCTCAGGCGAGGTCGCACCGCGACCGGAAGGCACCGAAAACCCCGGCATAGCGACTGGTGCGATAGAACTCGTCGCCTCTGATGCCTCCGTACTCAATGAGGCCCTTACACCACCCTTCTACATCAACGAAGAGTCTGATGTAGATGAGTTGTTGCGCATGCAATACAGGTACCTCGACCTCCGTCGACCGGGCATGAGGGACATGCTGGTGCTCAGGCACAAGGTGGTCAAATTCATTCGAGACTTCCTGGACCAGAGAGGCTTCCTCGAGGTTGAGACGCCCATACTCATCAAGAGCACACCGGAAGGCGCGCGCGACTATCTCGTCCCCAGCCGGCTGTATCCGGGCAGCTTCTACGCGCTTCCACAGTCACCCCAGCAGCTCAAGCAGCTGCTGATGGCGGCGGGAGTCGAGAAGTACTTCCAGATTGCCAGGTGTTTCAGGGATGAAGACCCGCGGGCCGACCGCCAGCCGGAGCACACGCAGCTCGATCTCGAAATGAGCTTCGTCGAGGAAGACGACGTCCTCGGGTTGATAGAAGAGCTCTACACCGCCCTGATCGACACGGTCATGCCTGAAAAGCGCCTGCTCAGGCCATTCCCAAGGCTGACATATGCAGAGTCGATGGCGTCTTACGGCACAGACAAACCAGACCTGCGCTTCGAAATGAAGATGGCTGACCTCTCCGACATCGCAGCGTCCACAGACTTCCGCGTCTTCACGTCTGCCGTGGAGAGCGGCGGCATAGTCAAGGGGTTTAGCGCGCCGGGTTGTGCTTCGTACTCAAGACGCCAGACGGACGAGCTGATCGACTTCGTCAAGGCGTGGGGTGCGAGAGGCCTTGTCACCATTGCACTTAACGGCGAGGGCTCTGTCGACGATCTGACCGTAGACCAGGTGAGGTCTGCTGCCGCCCGGTTCCTGTCGCTCGACCAGATCAAGGAGATTGCCAGGAATACCGGCGCGAACGTCGGCGATATGGTGCTGATAGTAGCTGGCCCTGAAAAGACCACCAACCAGGCGCTGAGCAGCCTTCGGCACGAGATGGGACGCCGACTGGAACTGACCGACCCAGACCTGATCGCATTCGCATTCGTTACCGACTTTCCGCTGTTCGAGTGGAACGAGAACGAAGAGAGATGGGACGCAATGCACCACGCGTTCTCCATGCCAAAGTATGGCACCGAGAAGTACATCGAGACAGATCCGAGTCGGGTGATCGGACGCCTGTATGATCTCGTCGCGAACGGACACGAGCTTGCCAGCGGGAGCATCAGGATTCACACGCGGGAGCTCCAGGAGAAGGTGTTCGAGGTTCTCGGGTACACGACTGACGATGTCGCAGAGCGCTTCGGCCAGCTTCTGACCGCGTTCGAGTACGGCGCGCCTCCACACGGAGGCATAGCGCCCGGAATAGACAGGCTGCTCATGGTGCTCCTCCAGACCGACAACATCAGGGACGTGATAGCTTTCCCGAAGACCCAAAATGGGATCGATCCGCTCTTTGGAGCACCGGGCGAAGTCGACCAGGGACAGCTCGATGAACTCAAGCTGAAGGTGCTGGTCGAGTAGGCTCTCAGCGCGGCGCGATGGTCACTAGCCGCGCGCGATGTATGTTATCATTGTGATAGTTTTCGCTAACCGACGAGGGGACGGATTTGCCTCCACTCAGCTCAGAGGACAGCACCCGGCTGCGACACGCGATCAATAATCAGCGTCGGCCCACGGTAACCGTTCTTTCATCGCTACTCGCTGTCCAGGACGAGCTCGGCTACATCCCGGATGAGGCCATCGAAGAGGTGGCCGTACTGAACGAGACGACCATCAACGAAGTCTGGGGAGTCGCTTCTTTCTACACCAACTTCAGGTTCACACCTCCCGGTGCGCACAATGTGGAGATCTGCTGGGGTCCCACCTGCCACCTCAAGGGGGCGTCCCACATTCTCAAGCGCGTTATGGATCAGCTGGGACTGGACGACGAGGGCGAGACTGAAGACGGCAACATCTCATTCAAGTTCAACACGTGCCTAGGTGCCTGCTCCGTCGCACCAGTCATGAGCGTGGACCACCACCTGATCGGACGAATAACTGCCGATTCAGCATCCACCCGAGTGCAGGAACTTCAAAACACCTAGCTAATCGCATCCGCCGCGAGAAGCGTTCACTATGACCACTTACGAAGAAATCAAGCAGACCGCCGACGAACGTTGGCAGACACTGACCAACGGTCCAGACGCCTGGATCAGGGTTGGTACAGCCATGTGCGGCCACTCGGCCGGAGCGTACGACGTCATCGACGCGCTGAAGGTCGAAATGGAGCGCCATGGGATCACGGCCAAAATAGATGAAGTCGGCTGCCTTGGCCTGTGCTACGCAGAGCCGCTAGTCGACATCCTGCGACCCGGCTCACAATCCCGACTCTTCTTCGGTAACGTCACTCCTGACGATGTCGGCGACATCGTTGATTCTTACCTGGTGCAGGGAACGGTGCCGTCCGATAAGGCGCTCGGATATCTGGGCGAAGAGCCCATCCAGGGAGTGCAGGACCTCCAGGAACTGCCCGGAATGGGCCGACAGCAGAGAATCGCTCTGCGAAACGGAGGCCACACCGCTCCCAGCGACATATACCAGTACATCGCCAACGGCGGCTACGCGGGCATCCACAAGGCGTTAACCCAGATGGAGCCTGACGACGTCATCAAGGAGATGACAGACTCTGGACTCAGAGGGCGCGGGGGAGCCGCGTTCCCGACGGGTATCAAGTGGAGCTTCATGGTGAGGTCCCCCGGACCGCCCAAGTACATGCTCTGCAACTGTGAAGAGGGCGACCCAGGCGCATACAACGACAAGGGCATACTCGAGAGCGACCCTCACACGCTGCTGGAAGGCTTGATGATCGGTGGTTACGCCACGCGTGCCACCAACGGGATAGTGTTCATTCGCCACGGGCACGATGGTCCAATCGACCGCACCGAAGAGGCAATCAAGCAGGCATACGAAGCAGGCATCCTGGGGAAGAACATCTTTGGCACCGATTTCAGCTTCGACATCGAGGTGGCGCTGACGGGCGAGTCCTACGTCGCCGGCGAAGAGACGGCGCTCATGGAGGCCGTTGAAGGCAAACGCGCCCAGCCGCGCTTTCGTCCACCCTTCCCTGCCGCATTCGGCGTATGGGGACACCCTTCGACCATCAACAACGTAAAGACATACTCCTATGCGCCCGAGATCATCTCGCGCGGCGCGGAGTGGTTCAGTTCCATAGGCGTCAACCGCAGCACTGGCACGGCGATAATCTGCCTGACCGGAAACGTCGAGTACCCGGGCCTTTACGAGGTCCCGATGGGACTGACTCTAGGTGAGGTCATCAACGAGATCGGAGGAGGCGTGCCGGACGGCAAGCAGCTCAAGCTGCTCCAGACCGGTGGGCCGCTCGGCGGTGTGCTCAGCTCAGACAGCATGTCGGTACACCTGGATTTCGACGAGATGCGCGAGGCGGGAGCCATTCTTGGCTCCGGCGGAATCATCGTCGGAGACGAGGACGTGTGCGCCGTCGATCTCACCCGCATACTCGTGGCTTTCTGCCAGTTCGAGTCGTGCGGCAAGTGCTTCCCGTGCCGATTGGGCATGGAGCACCTTCTTGAAATCACCGAGAGGATTGCGCGCTGTAAGAGCCGTCCCGGAGACCTGGAGCTAATGCGGTCGGTTGGCACTACAATGGAAGCAAGCTCCCTCTGCGGACACGGGCAGCTCGGATTCGGCCCCATCCGGTCGGCGCTGACGCACTTCGAGTCGGATTTCATCGCGCACATCGAAGAGCGCAGGTGTCCGACCGGAAGCTGTCTCGGACCGCACATAGCCCCGAAGAACACCAGACCTTACGCCCTCGACTTCGTACCCGGAGCGCAGAATGGCTGACGACATAACGATCACTATCGACGGTCAAGAGGTTCCCGCCAAGCCTGGTCAGATGATCATCCAGGCAGCAATGGACGCGGGAATGTACATTCCGTACCTGTGTTACTACCCGGGCATGAAGCCTTTCGGGGCGTGCCGCATGTGCGTGGTGACAGCCGAGGCTCCAGGGCCCGATGGGAGCTACCGCGCGCTGCCGGGCTCCCCAGCGTCATGCACAACGCCTATATCCCCCGGAATGAAGGTTACAACGAACAGCGGCGAGCTTCAGGGCCTCAGAAAAGGCATCATGGAGCTTCTGCTGTCAGAGCACCCACACGGATGCCTGACCTGTCACAGAATCGAGCTTTGCGGACCGGCAGATATCTGTCTCCGCCACGTCTCCGTCAACGACCGTTGCGTCACCTGCCCCAAGAACGAGCGCTGTGAGCTCAAGGACACGGTGCGTTTCCTCGAAATGGAGATGGATACTCCTCTAACCTACAACAATCGCCACCTGCCGCTCGAAACCAAAGACCCGTACTGGGACATGGACATGAACCTGTGCATCGTCTGCGCGCGTTGTGTGCGCGTTTGCGACGAGGTGCGGGGAGACTCTGCCCTGACACTTCAGATGCGCTCAGGCAGAAGCCTGATAGGCACGTCCCAGGGCACGAGCCTGCTCGAGTCGGGCTGCGAGTTCTGCGGCGCGTGCATCGATGTCTGCCCCACCGGCGCGCTTGTCGAGCGCGACTACAAGTGGGACAAGGCTGTCGAGACAGTCAACACCATATGTCCACACTGCCCCGTTGGCTGCGAGATGACCCTGGAGATCAACAAGCGCGACCGAATGATCCGCGCCATACCCGACCGCCACGCAGCGGCCAACCATGGACAGGGCTGCTTCAAGGGCAAGTTCGGACTCGAGTTCGTGAATCGACGGGACCGGATCAGGACTCCACTTATCCGCAGAGACGGAGAGCTCCAGGAGGCCACGTGGCCCGAAGCCCTCGATCTCGTTGCGGAAAAGCTCGGGGAGTACAGAGACGGTCAATACGCCCTCGTAGTCTCGCCCCGCGCGACCAACGAGGACGCCTACATCGCTCAGAAGTTTGCGCGATCGGTCATGGGCACAAACAGTGTCGACATGGCCTCCAACACCCGCCCAGGTATGCTCAAGCCCCTCGTCGATCAGCTTGGATACGGCGCGGCAACAAACCCAATATGGGAGTTGGAATCCTCGAAGCGCTTCCTGGTCGTATCATCAAATATGACGGAAGAGCAGAACGTACTGGCCATTCCCATCAAGAAGGCCGTGGTCAACGGGGACGCGACGCTTGTCGTTATAGACCAGCGCGAGACCGAGCTGGCGCGCCACGCCAAGGTATGGCTGCGACCCAGGCCCGGCAGCGAGACAGCACTGATCGGCGGAATGATCAGGGCCATATGGGACCAGTCGCTCGACGACCATGAATTCCTATCAGAATATGTCGATGATGTTCAGACGTTCAGGAACTCGATCATGCAGGAGTTCGACCTTACGCGTGTCGAGCGTCTGACAGGCGTACCGCAGGACGACATCCGGTCGGCTGCGGTCGTGTTTGCAGAGGAGAAGCCCGGTGCAATCCTCTACGGTCTGGAGACGCTTCCCAGGGGGATGAGAGAAAACTGCTCCAGGGCCCTCGTCAACCTTGCGCTCGTGACGGGCAATATAGGTAGGGAGTCCTCCGGGCTTTATCCCCTGAGGACCGGTGCGAACGACCAGGGAGCCCAGGATGTGGGCTGCGCTCCGAACCTTCTCCCTGGACAGCAGCCAATCGAAAACGAGAGGCAGCGCCAGAGGTTCGCCCGAGCGTGGTCTTCCAGTGTCCCTGAGACTCCTGGAGTTGGGGTGCGTGAAGTCCCAGAAGCCGTGGAAACAGGCATCATCAAAGCTGTACACGTAGTTGGCGACAGCCCTACATACTTCAACGGCGATCTTTCGGACTTTGCGAAAGCCCTGGACGGGGCAGAGTTCGTGGTTGCCCACGCCACCTTCAATACGCACATTACAGAGCACGCCGACGTCGTGCTCCCTTCCCTTACTTTCGCTGAGCGTTTGGGGACGTACACCAACCTCGAACGCCGGGTGCAGCTGCTGAGACCAGCGCTGGGACCCAAGGGAGACGGCGATGCAGACTGGCGCATCCTCGCGCAGATCGCCAGGCGTATGAACTGCGCCGACTTCGACTACACCCAGGAAGAGCAGATTTTCGACGAACTGAACAATCTCGTCAGCATCTACGGCGGTATCACCTACGGCAGACTCGAGAGCGGAGGCCTCCAGTGGCCCTGCCTGGCAGCAGACATGGCAGACACGCCCATACTGTATGAAGACACTCTAGAGTCCAACAAGCCGAAACTGGTAGCCATGACTCTGGATGTGGCCGAAGAGCACGACGACGCAGAGTATCCGCTTCTGCTGGCGCATGGGCGCGTCCTGCACCAGCCGGAGGAGGATCTGGAGATCGTCCAGATCAACGGCAGGAACGCGATTCGCCGTGACGAGACGATTGAGATTCATCCAGAAGACGCCGCCGACCTCGGAGTCAAGGCCGGCGAGTGGGTAGAGGCCGTATCGGCTCGCGGTCGAGCAGCAGGAATCGCTGACCTCACCGGACCGCAGCGCGGACTCGTTTCGATTACCACTCTGTTCGGCGACCTTGCTACCGACCTTGCAGCGAGCGAAGAACCCGACCCGATGCTAAGCGCACCAACACTGCCATTGATCCCGGTCCGGGTGGCCCATCTGGCCGTCCAGGCCGCAGCTGACTAAACTCAAGATAAAACGTTGGTCGCAGGTGAACACCGACTCAACCGGTGAGTTCACAGGCGGCATCAGCCTCATTCAGGGAGAAACAATTTGACGACCACCCGCAGGAGACCTCAGCGGCCCAAGCTAGCCACTACAACGATCACCTCTCGGGAAGACATAACCCACGACCTCTGGAAGGTGTGGATCGAGAAGCCGGAAGGCTTCCAGTTCAAGCCCGGCCAGTACTGCACGATAGGCGTCGACGGCATCGAGCGAGCGTACTCGATCGTGTCAGCACCCTATGAAGATGACCTCGAGCTATTCGTCGAGCTTGTTCCTCCTCCGGACGGTAACCTGACACCCCTTCTGTACGACCTGGAAGTTGGAAGGACGGTCACGATTCGACCTCGTGCCAAGGGAATATTCGTCCTGGACCCCAGCCTCCCGAACCAGCTTTTTGTGGCCACAGTGACCGGCGTAGTCCCCTACGTGAGCATTATTCGGCAGTACCTGCACGATGGCATGTCGGGGCACCACTTCCACCTTCTGATGGGAGCGAGCTACGCGAACGAGTTTGCCTACGACGAGGAGCTTCAGCGACTAGCGGAAGAACACCCTGATCTCATCACATTCGTGCCGACGGTCAGCCGTCCCGATGAAGAGCCGAACGCTAACTGGAAGGGCGAGGCTGGCAGGGTAAACAACATCGTTGAAGCCTACGCCGAACGCGCCGGACTGGCTCCCGAGGACACGATCGTGTACGCCTGCGGACACCCCGGGATGATCGAAGACGTCAAAGACCGGATGATCCCCAAGGGCTACCAGGTCGAAGAAGAGCGTTTCTGGAAGGACGACTAGGTCCACGTCGCTCGGCTCTGGTCACTCTCTGAGGGTTTAACTCGGCTCTCTCTTGACCGTTCATGTAGCGTATACAGCTTTCAGCCCCGCGACCGCGAGGCGTAAAATGGAGCCGAGATACGCAGAACATGACCACCCCGGCACGCAGGCAGTACCTGCGCATCAAGAGCGAGCATCAGGACGCCATCCTGCTATTCAGGATGGGCGACTTCTATGAGACCTTTGACGACGACGCCCGCGTAATTTCGCGCGAGCTCGAGATCGCGCTGACGTCGAGGGAGTTCGGCGCCGACACCAAGGTTCCACTGGCGGGTATTCCGTATCACGCGCTGGAGTCGTACCTCGCCAGACTCATCAGGCAAGGCTACAAGGTCGCCATCTGTGAACAGACTTCCGACCCCGCCAAGTCGCGCGGCCTGGTGGACAGGGCGGTCGTACGCGTAGTTACACCCGGTACGATCGTCGAAGAGTCGCTGCTGGACGGCAAGTCCAACAACTACCTGGCCGCGGCGATCCTGGACGACGACTTTGCAGGCATAGCGTACGCCGACATCACGACTGGTGAGTTCGCGACCACCCAGACGCCAGCGGCCGAACTGGACGTGGAGCTTGTCAGGCTCGAACCAGCGGAACTACTGGTAATCGACGAGACTCTTCCAGCCAGTGTAGGAGGGGACACGACTGTGGCCCCGATTGGGCCGGAACCTTTCGACCTCGACTGGGCCACAGAGTCGCTACAGCGACACTTCAAGGTCAGCAGCCTGGAGGCGTTCGGCTGCGACAGGCTGCCGCTGGCAGTGCGGGCTGCCGGCGCGATTATCGACTACCTGACCACCACCCAGGGGCCGACAACCGCGCAATTGACCACCCTGCGCACCTACTCTACCGAGCGTCACATGGTGCTCGACCCGCAGACGCGACGCAATCTCGAGCTGTTCGAAGGCGGACGATGGGGCGATACTTCAGCATCACTTCTCGCGGTCCTCGACCGCACCAGGACCTCAATGGGCGGACGTACCCTGAGATCGTGGATTGGTCACCCGCTCCTGGACCTCGAAGAGCTGCAAAGACGTCAGGGGGCGGTCGTCTGGTTCCACAGGAGCGGCTTGCGAAGAGAGCGGGTCATAGCGTTGCTGGACACTGTCTCCGACATCCAGCGCCTTCTGAACCGTGTACGCGCATTCGGCGCCACACCGAGGGACCTGGTTTCCCTCGCAGAGAGCCTCGAGGCCGCTCCGCACCTGAAGGGAATCCTGACCGAGGACGACGACGCAGAGGCCGTCAAATTCGTCTCAGATGGAATCAGGGACACCTCCGAGGTGGTAACGCTAATCCGCTCGGCTATTGCCGACGACCCGCCGGTGTCGCCTGGAGACGGCAGGGTTATCCGTCCCGGATTCTCGTCCGACATGGATACGACCCGCGAAACGGCCCTCAACGCCCAGCAGTACATCGCGAACCTGGAATCACGGGAACGTGAGCGCACAGGCGTCAAGTCCCTGAAGGTCGGGTACAACAGGGTCTTCGGGTACTACATAGAGGTCACCAACGCCAATCTCAGCGCGGTGCCCGACGACTACGTCCGACGCCAGACGCTCGTAGGAGGCGAGCGGTTCATTACGCCAGAGATGAAGGAGTACGAATCGCGGGTCCTCAACGCTCAGGACCGCCTCTCCGAACTGGAGACTGAGCTGTTCCGCAGCGTGTGCGCGCAAGTCGCGGAGCACACTGGTCCGATTGCCGAGACCGCAGAGGCCATCGCACTGATCGACGTGTTCTGCTCCCTCGCCGATGTCGCTTCCAGGCACGACTACGTTATGCCAGAACTGAGCGAGTCTGACGCCCTTGTCATCCGGCAGGGTCGCCACCCGGTGGTTGAGAGGGTGCTCGACGCAGGTGACTTCGTGCCCAACGACACCGATTTGAACTGCACTGAGAGCCAACTCGCCATCATCACGGGGCCAAACATGGCCGGGAAGTCGACGTACATCAGGCAGGTGGCCGTGCTGGTGCTGATGGCACAGATCGGCAGCTTCGTGCCTGCGGAATCAGCGTCGATAGGACTCGTAGACCGGATCTTCAGCCGTGTAGGGCTCCAGGACGACCTCGCGCTGGGACAGTCCACGTTCATGGTCGAAATGGTGGAGACGGCGTCGATTCTGAACCACGCCACCAACAGGTCGCTGATTATCCTCGACGAGATTGGACGCGGTACCAGCACGTTCGATGGACTGGCTATCGCCAGAGCGGTCGCAGAGTACATCCACAGCCACCCGCGACTGGGATGCAAGACCTTATTCGCGACTCACTACCATGAGCTGACCCAGTTGGCCGACAACCTGCCGAGAGCGTGCAACTTCAACGTGGCTGTGTCCGAGGATCAGGGCCGAATAGTATTCCTGAGGCGAATAGTCCCGGGAGGCGCAGACCGCAGCTACGGCATTCACGTAGCGCAACTCGCCGGAATGCCCAACGCCGTGGTCAACCGGGCGTGGACGGTCCTGAGCGACCTCGAGTCGCAGGACAGCGACAGTGCCCGCGACGCCCGGAGAAACGCGGGCGGGAATCATCCGGCACAGTTGTCACTTATACCGATGTCGTCCCCTGCCCTGGATGTGCTGCGTGAGATCGACGTGTCGTCCATCACTCCCATCGAGGCGATCAACAAGCTCTACGAGCTCCAGGAGCGCGACAGGGAGGCCGGGCCGGGCTAAAGCCGTCATCATCACAATCTCGTAGGGACGGTTCGCGAACCGCCCATACCTGCGTGAATCTGCCAATCCTTGACGTTCGTGTGGGGGCGTACTAATCTAGCGATGCCGGACGACATCCGAGCATTCAGAATCCACACACCCGGCCAGGAGCGAGACCTATGACGTTGACAGCACTGCCCACCGATCCGGTAGAAGTACGCGGGCTAATCAGGGAAGGAAGGCTGGTGCAGCCGACCGGTGGCTTCTCCCCTGGACACGTGCAGGCGAACCTGGCGATCCTGCCCAGGGATCTCGCATTCGACTTCCTGCTGTACTGCCAGCGCAATCCGAAGCCGTGTCCACTCCTAGAGGTGATCGAGCCTGGGGAGGTCGAGCCATCCGAGTTCGCTCCCGGCGCAGACATTCGCTCTGACATCGCGCTCTATCGCGTCTATGAGCACGGCGAGATGACCGCTGAGGTCGAGGACATATCAGAGTACTGGCGAGACGACCTGGTGTCGTTCCTGCTGGGCTGCAGCTTCTCGTTTGAGACGGCGATGGTCAGAGCAGGCATACCTCTACAGCACATCGACCAGGAGAAGAACGTGTCGATGTTCATCACGAACATCCCGACAACCCCTGCCGGGGCATTCTCGGGTCCGATGGTAGTCTCGATGCGCGCCATCAACCGTGAGCAGGTCGTCAAGGCCGTGCAGGTGACTTCGAGATTCCCTGCAACACACGGCGCTCCGGTGCACATAGGCGACCCTGAGGCCATTGGCATAAAAGACATATACAAGCCAGACTTTGGCGAGCCGACTGATTTCGAAGACGGCCAGATACCCGTATTCTGGGCGTGCGGTGTGACTCCTCAGGCCGCGGCCATGCAGTCCCGTCCGCCGCTCATGATTACGCACGCGCCGGGCCACATGTTCGTCACCGACAAGAGCGACGAGGACATGTCTGCACTTTAGACACTCGCCTACACTCGCTCGTCATCCAAAGGAAGAAGAGAGGTCCCGCGAGGCCACCCGAAGGGAGCATTCAGTGACCATAGAAGACATCATCCTCGATCGGGACCGGCGCGGGATCTCTAAACTCAGGCCACACCTTCCGTCAGACTTCGCCACTGAAGCCGGGCAGCTCATCCTGGACAATCCGGGCACGGCCATCATCGTGACCGGCTTCTATATCCTCGACGCGGGGTACGCTGAGACCGACGGGCCTCCCGGCGCCGTGGTCATTGGCAGCGCCCTCAACCAGCTTGGGTACGAAGTCATCCACCTTACGGACCGCTACTGCTCGGACATCATGGACAAGACGGGCGGCGACTACTCCAGGGTTGTCGAGTTCCCCATAGCCGATGACGACGCCAGCATAGAGTTCGCCAGGGGTGTGATTGACGACTTGAAGCCCTCGGTCGTTATCGCCATCGAGCGCTGCGGCCTGACCGACGAAGGCAAGTACCGCAACATGCGCGGAAGGGACATAAGCGACTACAACGCTCGGATCGATTACGTCTTCCATGCTGACATCCCATCTGTGGGCATTGGCGACGGCGGGAACGAGATCGGAATGGGCAACCTGGCCGAGGAGGTCACTCAGGTCGACACGCTGGTCAAGATTCCGTGCGTCACGCAGACGTCGAAGCTAATGCTGGCGAGCGTCTCCAACTGGGGAGGCTACGGACTTGCTGCTGCGCTGTCGGAGCTATCAGGAAAGAACCTGCTGCCGTCTATCGAAGAGGAGCAGGCGCTCCTGAAGCAGACGGTGGACCTTGGAGCTGTGGACGGTATGAGCGCGCTGCAGGAGTACAAGGTGGACGGATTCACGCTGGAAGAGAACAGCGAGACCGTCCAGGCGCTGCACGACTACCTGGCCTCCAAGAGCATCTCTTAGAAGGGCCGTCACGCAATCACCCCTTGCCCCATCCCTTCCTTCAGGGGATAGGAGGTGTGGGTCTTCGTACTTTCACCCTCACCCCAGCCCCCTCTCTGAGGGAGAGGGGGTATGTTGGCTGGCATTAGCCCTACATCGGGTTGACCGCAGTTTGCTAGAATTCCTCGCGTGAAAGACGCGGGACAATACTCCCTACCCAACCTGGTTTCCAAGGCTACAGGCGCATTCTACGGCTGGAAGCTGGTTGGTATCTCTGTCTTCATGCTGGCCCTGATGTCCCTGACTGTGTTCCAGGGACTCGGCACCTATCTGGTTGCGCTCGAGCGCGGTTTCGGATGGAGCAGGACGCAGCTCTCGCTCGCATTCTCGCTGGCGCGCGGCGAGAGCGCTGTTCTTGGGCCGTTCGAGGGTTGGCTGATAGACAAGCTCGGCAACAGGACGATGATCCTCATCGGCTACGTTGTCATGGGCATAGGGTTCATCTGGTTCTCCCAGATCGAGTTCCTTGCCGGTCTTGGCCTGTTGGGCTGGATCGACTTCCTCGACGAAAGGCTCGTTCACTTCTACATAGCATTCATGATCATCACGCTCGGCTCCGGTCTCGGCGGCTGGCTGGCGATGATCAGCATGGTCAACAACTGGTTCGTTCGGAAGCGGTCGCTGGCAATCGCGACGGCGATGTCCGGCGTACACATCGGAGCGTATCTAGTCCCTCTATTGGCGTGGGGAGTGGACAACCACGGCTTCCAGATTACGACGCTGATTATCGGAATTGTGCTCCTGGTGTCGGTCGGACCTGTGGCGAAGGCAGTGCGAAATCGCCCGGAGGACATGGGGTTGTCTCCGGACGGCGATCGTGTTCGAAGGGGCAGCACTGCGTCCCAGACGAGTGCAGGTCCGCAAGACGACGAGCCTGAGTTCACTGTCGGCCAGGCCCTCAGGACCAGCGCGTTCTGGACCCTCACGATAGTCCACCTGTCCTCTACAATTTCAATCGTCACACTCTCGATTCACCTGGCTCCCAAGTTGACCGACATGGGCTTCTCGCTAACGGCAGCGGGGTTGGTGCCGGTCGTGTACACGTCAGTCGCGCTCCCGGCGCAGTTCATAGCCGGATTTGTCGCCGACAAATTCCCCAAGCCGCTTGTCACATTTGTGTTCCTCCTCTTCCAGGCCGCGGGAATTCTGGTGATTGCTTTTGCAGAGTCTGCGCCTATGGCGTACCTGTTCGCCGTACTGTACGGAATCGGCTTCGGAGGCCGCATTCCCCTGCTCACAGCCATCAGGGGCGAGTACTTCGGACGCAAGGCGTTCGCCACCATCATGGGCCTATCCCAGTTCCCGAACAACATCGCGATGATCTTCGCTCCGCTGTTTGCCGGCTTCATGTACGACCGCTACGAGTCTTACTTCATTCCGTTCCTCGCCTTCTCGGTGCTCGCATTCCTGGGCGCGCTGCTGATGCTTACAGTGAGGAGGCCCAGGCTGGCCCAAAGCCCGACCGCCAGCCAGCAGGAAGCAACAGCGGACTAGCAATGCAGGTGCTGGGACGGGAACTTGTCGATCCCTTCACGGAGTTCTGGGAGTCTGTCTCCCGGGAGCTGCCAGTGGACTCCGACGCCATCGAACGCGGCCTAAGCACAATCTTTGGCGACCAGGGAGTTGAGTTCGCAGGCCCTGCGCCACGCTGGATGTCGCTGCCCGACGACGATCTCGTCTATCACGTTGCACACGAGCTGACCCACATGCTTATGCGGGAGCGAGGATACCCCAAGACTTTGAGGGGCATCGGCTACCCACCCGATTCCGCGGAAGCCAGGATCGGGGAGGACCTTGAGGAGATGGTGCTGCACCCGTCGCTGGAGTCGATACTCGAGCCCTTCGGGATCAGGCACGACTTCATCATCCGTAATATGGCGTCAGGGGCATTGCAGGGGCTTCAGTCCGCTCCTGTGCCGGAGTACGGGACGCCCTGGCACTTCACCTGGGCCATTCGCTTCTGCATGTTGCAGATGGAGCTTCCGCTGGAACTTTGGACCCCTCTGGAAACGGTCTACGTCGAACGCGCTCCGGCAGTTACAGACCTGGGGCGGGAGCTTATAAACATAGTGCTCGATGTGGGCTGGGGCACCCCTAAGAAGGCGCTGGAAGCGATGATTCGCACAAGGGATGCGCTGGGCCTGGATGTTCAGGACAAGGTCCTTGTGCTGGATTCCGCTACCGGGCGCGTGGTGTGACCCCTATAACTGCCTGTTGAGACGCGTTTAGTACTATACTTTTCTCAAAAACAGGACAGTCAATAGCCTTTCTCATACGCAAAACCCATGATAGCATCGGTCTCCATGCGAGATGTATATTCCGAACCATGGACACTGGCGCAACGTGGTTGCGCTCCCAGCAGGGGCTGAGGTCCACGGGACACAATTGGGGTCACATTTCGGGAAACAAGCGTGACGACGCGCATAACAGGAGGTTCGCACAGAGGACGCCGGTTGAGTACTTCAAGCGGCCCGGGCCTGAGGCCTACGTCTGAGCGAGTGAGGGCGGCCCTGTTCTCCATCATCGGCAGCGATGCCATAGACGGAAAGAGAGTAGCCGACCTGTACGCTGGGACTGGAGCCATCGGACTCGACGCACTGAGCCGAGGAGCCTCATGGGCTGACTTTGTGGAGTCTAACTCCAGGCTTTGCCGGGAACTCACTGAGAGACTCCGATCATGGTCCCTGGATGCCAGGGCGAGAGTGTACAGGGGAAGAGTCCTGAATATGCTGAGGAGCCTGCCAGGAGGATACGACCTCGTAGTTGCAGATCCTCCGTACAGCTCGGGAGAGCTGGGGAGCATCGTAGACGGGCTGCAGTCAGAGCGGCTGGTCAATCCCGGAGGGCTGGTGGTACTGGAACACCGGGCTGGACCGAACGAGAACTTCGCGATTGGAAGGTTTGAGTTGGAGACTACCAAGACATACGGAGATACGGCGTTGACCATACTCTCAGCCGGAGTTGTTGATGGCTAAAGCGATCTATCCGGGCAGCTTCGATCCTGCACACCATGGACACATTGACATAGCCAAGCGCGCCGCGGGGGTGTTCGACGAGCTAATCATCGCGGTGTACAAGTCGCCTCCGACGAAGCGGCTCATGTTTTCAACCGAAGAGCGAGTCGAGATGTTCGCGGAGGCAGTCAAGGACACCCCGAACATCAGCGTCGTCCCATTTACGGGTCTTGCTCCAACGGTTGCACGCGACAACGGCGCGGAGTTCATAGTACGCGGACTCAGGGCTGGGTTCGACTTCGAGTTGGAATTTGAAATGGCGCTCATGTGGCGTCACGTCGCACCGGACATCGACGTGGTCTGCATCATGAGCTCTCTGGAGTACCAGTTCATGTACTCCAGCCGAATTAAAGAAGTGGCTCAATTGGGTGCCAACGTTTCCGAACTGGTACCACCACACATCGAAAAGGCACTACTCCAGAAGCTGGAAAAGTGACCAGACTAACGACGAACGCAAGTCCAGGTATTGCCAAGGAGGGAACAGGTGGACTTTGAACAGGCATACGGCGAACTGCAGAGACTATACTCCAGCGCCAATCGCGTACCGGGCCTCCGCCGCAAGGTAATGGTGGACGCCGACCATTTCGCGACGGTAGTCAACGAGCTGCGAACTGCGATGCCGGCTGATATCCAGGAAGCCCAGGAGATCATCCGTCAGAAGGACAGCATCCTGAACCAAGCGTACCTCGAATCGCAGCGGCTGAAGACCCAGATCGAGGAAGAGGTCAGCGCCCAGAAGCAGGCGTCCATGCGTGAGTATGAGACACTGGTGGACGAATCCGCCATCCTCAAGGAAGCTGAGAATCGAGGCGAGGAGATCAGAGAGCAGGCCCAGGGCGAGGCCGAGGAGATCATCCAGGACGCCCAGCGGCGCGCCTACCGGATAGTCACCGAAGCCGAGGACATCGCTTCGTCCCGTCGGGAAGGCGCGAACCAGTACTCGAGTGAGGTGCTGTTCAGCCTCGAAGAGCAGCTCTCAGAGATCCTTGGACAGATCCGCAGGGGCATCGATACGCTTCGACCTGAATCGGACATGCGACGTCCCTCAAACTCCGACAACATGCACATAGGCGTGTAGTCGGTCAGAACCTCTCCAGCAAATTAATCGGGGTCGGATTCTCATCCGACTCCGTGTGCTTCAGGTTCATTTATTGCCAGTAGAGTGGCCAGCGCTCAGACTGGCTTGACGGCGCTGATGCCCATGCTGTGGATGTTCGACTGCCACCCCTCTTCTCGCCATGGGGCGGACGATGTGACCTGCACGTCTGTGAACCCGGCACTCTTCATTCGCCCCAGGTACACTTCCTTCATCTCCGTACCGGCGAGGCATGAAACCCAGTTCGCGGTGTCTTCCGCCTCTTCCTGGGGTATTTCTTCGATCTTCACCAGGTCTGAGACCATAAGACGTCCTCCAGGCCTGAGAATGCGGAAGGCTTCCCGGAAGACGAGGTCCTTGTCGGGCGCCAGGTTTATCACGCAGTTGGATATGATCGCGTCCACGGAGTCGCCTTCAAGCGGCGTGCTCTCCATCTCCGACAGGTGGAACTCCACGTTGCTGAGCCCGAGTTGCCGGGCGTTGCTCCTGGCGAGATTTATCATGTCCTCGGTCATGTCGATGCCGACAACTCTCCCCTGCTCTCCCACCGCCTTGGCGGCGATGAAGCAGTCGATTCCGCCGCCGCTGCCGAAATCAACGACCGTCTCACCGGCCTGAAGCGTCCCGATCGCGAGCGGGTTGCCGCAGCCCGCAGATGCAGCAATCGCCTCTGCAGGCAGGCCCTCGGTCTGGTCCGAGGCGTACAGAGTCATGATGGAGTCCATTTCCGACCCGTTGTCGGAACAGCAGTCCGTGGCGCAGCAGGAGTCGGCTGAATCCCTTGCCAGCGCGCCGTACCTCTCGCGTACTACTTCCTTGATCTGGACATCGTCTAGCTGTGTCATTACGTTCGCTCCTGTGTTGGTGCCCGCACCTTCAATGAGCGTAGCACAGAATGTCGAGATGGTCATATCTGGGGACGGTTTGCGGAGACTGTGACAGCCTGGTAGGCAGTGTTTTCACCCTCACCCTGAGGGAGAGGGGACCTTTGAATCCGTACGACGACGCACCCACCAAACTGACACAGGTTCCGGCTTTTGAATACATCCTCCTATAGGTCCCGAGGGAGATGGGGCAACGATTCGCCCCAACACTGCTACTTCACGTTCTTGACCGTCTGAAAGTCAGCGTGTAACGTCAGCCCAGATTCTCGCCCGTCAGGAGGGACAGCCAATGAAGATCACGGATTTGAAAGTCTGGGTGACCAGGCCTGAGCCACAGGGCAGATCGTTCGTGTTCTTCAGGATAGACACCGACGACGGGATCTCAGGAGTTGGCGAGGCTACCAGTTCCGGCGGCGGCGGTAGTATCGTCGTCGCGAACATGGCACGGTTCATCAGGGACTCGACCGTTACAGCCGACTTTCGTGAGTCTATCGTCGGGCAGAACCCTCTGTACATCGACCGCATCTGGCACAGGCTGTATCGCCGGTTCACTGGCGGAGGTGGTTTCGGCGGTTTCGTGACGACCCTGCTGAGTGGAATAGACATCGCGCTGTGGGACATCAAGGGCAAGGCCGAGAACAGGCCCATCTACCAGATGTTCGGAGGCCCGATCTGGGACGACGTGCCGATGTACACACACGTTGCTCCCGGAGACCCTGCGGCTGCTGCGCGTCAGGCTAAGGAGCTTGCCGACGAGGGATTCACCGCTCTGAAGACCGACCCGTTCATGCCGGAGATGCGACAGCACCACCGCCGCTACCTGAAGGGTGAGATCTCTGCAGCCGGTGCGGCACTGGGCGTCGAGACGATCGCGGCCATGCGGGACGCTGTGGGGCCTGAGGTCGAGATCCTGATCGACGCTCACGGCAACTTCAACGTGCCGACCGCCATCAGGCTGGCGCGCACGCTTGAACCGTATGACATAGGCTGGTTCGAGGAGCCTGTCCAGCCGAACAGCAATGAGGCTCTCAAGGCCGTGAGGGACGCCGTGGATGTGCCCCTGTGCGTGGGCGAGAGGCTATACAGCCGCTGGGACTTCGTTCCCATACTCAGGGACCGGCTGGCCGAGTACCTGATGCCTGACATTCTGTGGTGCGGCGGCATAACCGAGATGCGCAAGATCGCGAACCTGGCGGAGTCGTTCTACATTCCAGTCAGTCCGCACGACGCGAGCGGCCCGATCAACATCCTGGCAGGCGCGCACACGATGATGACGGTCCCGAACTTCTACAAGCTGGAGTTCAACCACGCTGCGCTGGATGTCCACAACAGGCTGATCGATCATCCCTTGGACATTCGCGACGGAGTGCTTCACCTGTCCGAGAGGCCGGGCCTTGGCGTCGAGCTCGACGAGGAGTTCCTGGACGCGCACTCGGACCCGGACTGGAGCGACAACTAGCGGACTGCCCACATAGTCTTGATAGTCGGTGAACCGCCCTTCGACAAGCTCAGGACGAACGATCGTGACCGTGAGAACTGAGTTGTCGATACACTAGGAGCAGGCGCAAGTTATTGCTCTCGCTGCGCGCCCTCGACTGTAGAGGGAAGGCTCTCGGTCTCAGCCACGCCATTGTTGGACCGACTTGCCTCCATTGCTGCCTCTGCTGCCTCCTGCCTCTGCTGCCGCAACACGCCGCGGTCGATGTTGTTCTTCATCCGCTCGTACTCGGAGCATATCTCTGCACCAAGCAGCACGTTCAGGCTTCCCAGGTACGTCCAGAACAGCAACACGATCACCGGCGCTATCGACCCGTACACGTTTTGATATGAAGCGAATTGATCAAGGTAGAGGATGAAGAAGTTCTTGGAAATCTCGAAGAGTATGGCGGAAGTGATCGCCCCCGGCCAGATGTAGCGCCAGTAGGTCTTCGTGTTCGGGAGCAGCTTGTACATCAGCAGGAATATGACGATCATCAGGCTGAGAGAAACGATCTGCAGGATGATCTCGCCAATGGTGTGGACCAGGAAGGCCGGAATTGGAAGCTCTGCCTCCAGGATGTGCTCGGACGTTCTCGCGATGGTCGCGCTGGCAACCGATATGCTGAAGAGCATCCCGGCGCTGAGCGCCATGAGTAGCTGCCTGGGCTTGTCGATGTATATCGGACGGTCATTTGGGATATCCCAGGCGCGGTTGATCGCCCGGTTCAATGCCCCAAACATCGCGCTGGCCGACCACAGCATCCCCAGGAAGGAGATCAGACCCAGCGCGCCCCTCAGCCGGATCACTGCATCTACGTTATCTCTGACGAACTGCTCGGAGCCGGGTAGGAAGTTAGCTATCACGTCGCCCATGAGCGTCTGTATCTGCTCAGGCTCCAGGAGAAAGCTCAGGATGGAAATCAGCCCCAGGATAAGCGGGAAGATCGAAAACAGGACATAATAGGCCACGCCAGCGGCCATGTGCGGAATGTCGTCCTCCGCCATCTCGCGAATCGTTCTGATGGAGAGTTCGACTACGAAGTTCTGCCGGATGCGGTCGATAATGCCGCCGTAGCGTCTGTTAATCCGGTCCGAGGTGCGCTCAACGAAGCGCCTGATAGCTCGGACAGAGTCCTGGTCAACCATTGTCGAAAGCAGTCCTGAATGCGTTCACGATCTCGTCGTTGCTCTTTCTGAGTATCGTGGTGTTCACGGTCAAGTGTGGTGAGACTCGATCATCCTCACCTGCGCTTACAAATACGCGAGACTCGGCAAGCCGGTTTGCGAAACTCTCCAGTTCGATCTCGGACGGCAAGTTCAGGGGGAAGATGTTCGACCCGTGCTCATAGGCTCCGACGGTTAAGCCCGGAATCGCATTCAGCTCGTCGAACAGACTACTGGCCTTCGACATCGCATTCGCAAACCTGTCCTCGAATCCTTCGACGCCCTCCAGAGCCAGGGCTGCTGCAAGTGCCGCGCTAGACAGACCTCCTCCGAACATCCTGCGATGGTGGTACAGGCCGCGGCAGAAGTCAGACGTCCCGGCGAGCATCGCTCCGTAGGGCGAGCCGAAGTACTTGTACAGGGAGACGTAAACCGTGTCGAACATCGCAGAGTACTCTGCGGGAGACACTCCAGTAGCCGCACTCATCATGAACAGACGCGCGCCGTCGAGGTGTGTGGGAATGCCCTGCTCCGAGCAGAAGGCTGTGACACTACGCATCTCGTGGAGAGGCATGATCTGGCCATGCTGTCTTCGGACGGGACTCTCGACCATCAACGCACCAACGGGAGTTACGACCCTCCCGCCGACCGACTCTTCGACGGCATCGCGGACCTCGTCAAGAGTGAAATACGGCCGGTTGGCGGCCAGTGGAACCATGTTGATTCCGCTAAGCTGCTGCACGCAGTCTCCTGTGTCGTGGTATAGGTGGCTCTGCTCCTGGACGATGGCGCGTGGCCTGCCCGCGCACAGCATCCGTAGGGCCAGGTGATTGGCGAGTGTTCCACTCGGCATAAAGACCGCGTCTTCCTTGCCCAGCAGACCTGCGAACCGCTCCTCCAGCTCGCGCACGACGCCGCCGTTCGAGTAATTGTCGGCCTCGATTCCGCGGCTGCTGACGATTTCCGAGAGTCGCGCCACAAGACCCTCGGGAGTCTTGGGTTCGCCATCTCCCCGAAAAACAACGGCATCAGGGGCGTTAACTCCATCCTCGACCGCCGTTCGTGCACCTTCGCTTTGCGCCTGAGCTACCATATCCACCTCCATCGTGAATTATTCTACATGGGAAGGGCAGTCTGGCTCACCTTTGGAGGAATCGGTTGACTGTGCCGGATACAGTATGTAGCATCCCGCATCGGAGTAAGGAAAGACGATCATGTCCCACATAGAACTGGCCTGCGTCGAGTGTGGAGCGTCGCACGAGGCCGACATGCAGGCATTGGGATGCGAGTCCTGCGGCTCTCCCCTGGATGTTGCCTACCTCGACCCCGACGCTCACACCACGGATTTCAGTGCGCTCAGGATGCCTGTCCCGTATCACGCGGACTCCCCCACTGTGACGATGGGAGAGGGGCATACTCCCCTCGTAGAGCTAACAGGCGTCGGAAGAGATATGGGAGGGGTGAGGGTCGTCGCCAAGCTCGAGTTCATGAACCCAACCGGCTCGTTCAAGGACCGTGGCACGGCCACGATGCTGTCAGTCGCGATGGAGCACGGCGTTGTGGCCGTGGTGGAGGACTCGTCCGGCAACGCGGGTGCATCCGTGTCGGCGTACGCGGCGCGGGCGGGAATCGACGCCCACGTCTTTGCGCCTGCCACGGCGCCGGAAGCCAAGATGGGCCAGATTCGCGTCTATGAAGCCAGCACTCACCCGACGCCCGGCCCTCGCGAAGCCAGCACGGAAGCGGCGGTCGACTTTCAGCGTCAACACGGAATGGTGTACGCCTCGCACAATCTCAGCCCGTACTTCGTCGAGGGCACCAAGACATTCGCATACGAAGTCGCCACACAGATGTCTGACGGCCCTGACCACATCGTAATCCCCGTCGGCAACGGAAGCCTGCTGCTGGGCGCTTGGACGGCGTACCGGGAGCTCATTTCGCAGGGCGTAGTCTCGCGGATGCCCAAGCTTCACGCGATACAGGCGGAGGCCGTGATGCCTCTCGCGGCCGCGTTCATGGGAACGGACTGGAAGCCCGGCGCAGAGACCATCGCCGGAGGGATCGCTGTGGGCAGTCCTCCGCGACTACAGCAATCGCTCAAGGCGATTAGGGAGTCGGGTGGATCTTCGCTCGCCGTCACAGATGCCAGCATTATCGCGTGGCAGAAGAGGCTGGCTTCTCAGGAAGGTATCTTCGCCGAGCCGACATCGGCCGCGGCCTTCGCGGGACTTGAACTACTCGTGGAGCGAGGAGTTATCGGCAGTGACGAAGTCGTGCTTGTACCTGTTACTGGATTCGGGCTGAAGGACGCGCTGCCTTCGTAGGTGGCGCTAGGAACCGCCCATCGCCTCCATGGCCTTCTGGAACCCTGGAATCGAACCCTCCAGCGTCCTGTCGGTCACGCAGAACGAGATCCTGAAGTAGCCCGGCATCCCGAAGCCCATTCCCGGCACCGTAAGCACGTTGTGCTTCTGTAGCTCGGCGACGAACTCCACGTCGTCCTCAATCGGGGCCTTCGGGAACATGTAGAACGCCCCCTGCGGCTTGACGAGGTCGTACCCCAGCCCTGTCAGGGAGTCGTACATGAAGTCGCGCTTGGCCTGGTACTGCTCGATGTCCACCGTGACCGACTGCAGCTTGGCCACGATGTGCTGCATCAGCGCGGGCGCGTTCACGAAGCCCAGCGTCCTGTTGCAGAAGATCAGCCCGTCCATCACCTCGGCGGCGTCATCGTAATCGGGGTGCACCGCTACGAAACCGATGCGCTCGCCCGGCAGTGCAAGGTCCTTGGAGTGTGACGTTGCAACTATCGAGCGGACATGGTGGTGAAAGATGTGCGGGTACTCGAGGCCGTCGAACAGCAGCTTGCGATATGGCTCGTCGCTGACCAGGAAGATCTCGCGGTCGAACTCCTCCTCCTTGCGGCGGATCATCTCGCAGATGCTGGCGAGTACCTCATCCGAGTACAGCACTCCCGAGGGGTTGTTGGGCGAGTTTACCATAACGATCTTGGTCTTCGGCCCGATTGTGGACTCCAGCGCCCCCAAGTCGGGCATGAAGCCTTCGACTGGCTGGACTACCTTGCAGCCTCCGCCGTGGTTATCCGCGTAGAAGAAGTACTCGACGAAGTACGGGGCGAAGATGACAACCTCGTCACCGGGGTCGAGCAGCGTCTTGAACACCACGTTGAGCGCCCCACCCGCTCCGCATGCCATCATCACGTTGTCCGCTTCAAAGGACAGACCCGTCTCCTCGGCAAGCTGCGCAGCGACCGCGCCACGAGTTTCGGGGTAGCCTGAGTTGGGCATGTACCTGTGCATTCCAGGCGCCGGATCGTCTGCGATGCGTCTGAGTTCGTCGAAGAACTCCTCAGGCGGTTCGATCACCGGGTTCCCCAGAGACAGGTCGAACACGTTGTCCGCGCCATACTTCTGGCTGAGGATTATCCCCTCTTCGAATATCTTGCGGATCCACGATCCCTGCTCCATGAAGTCATGGATCTTCTTGGCAACTGCCATTGGCTATCCCCCGATGAGTGTTACCTTGGGGACTGTACCGACGCGCCAGATGGCTGTCAAACACATAGGCTGTCTCGCCATCCGGAGACTGTGTCAGTCTGGCAGGCAGTGTTTTCACCGTCACCCCCGGATCAAGTCCGGGGCAGGCTCTAGCCCTCTCCCTGAGGGAGAGGGGACTTCAGATACCGCTGCGAGGCAACCACCAAATTGGCACAGCTGCCCTCGTCAATGGTGCCTTGACACTTTCTCAAAACGTTGGTTAGTCTAGGATTCACCCTCGCAGTCACTCGTGGGCCTGTAGCTCAGTGGTAGAGCGGTCGGCTCATAACCGATTGGTCGCAGGTTCGATCCCTGCCGGGCCCACCATGACGTGCTGAACTGCGAACTCCGCCGTTGAGGACCAGTTCTGCGGAGTCCGCTCCCCCCATGGGACTGTCATCCGGTGTGGGTATGGTGTAGACGATTGCTGCCCTGCCGAGCCTAACCTCGATCTCCTTGACAAAGGATCGGACGAAGGCACGGGTCTGGGTCAGCTCGCTGGTCTTCAGGAACTCGCTCATCTCCTCCGCGAAGGTGGCGATGACATCGGCACTGTCCAACATCACTCGTCGCTCGGCCAGCAGCGCCCTTGCCTCCTCTGCCGCTATCTCCAGCCTCTCCTTGCGCTCCCAGTGCTCCCTGATGCGGTCCTAAGCCTGGGACATCTGGATGTCGGTCGTCTCGATGACCTGCCAGATGCGGCCAAGTCGCCACTTCACATCCTCTAGTTCCTCCTCGATGCTCTCCAGCCTCTCGCGCTGCTCTCGCGCCACACCGTCCATCTCCTCGTCAAGCAGCTTAACCAGGTCGCGGATGTTGGTATCGGTGAGTATGTTCTCCCTGATCTCACCGACGATGAGGTTCTCGATCTTCTTGGCGTTGAGCCTGGGAGTCTTGCAGCTTCACTTGCCACGCTTCAGCAGGGACTGGCAGACGTAGTAGGTGTACTTGCCACTCTTGGCCTCGGCAGCGGTCATGGCCCTGCCGCAGGTCTCACACTTGAGCAGGCCGCTGAGCAGGTACGGGCTGGATACTCGGCGCGGGTTCACGCTGCTGGGCGCGCGGGACTTCAGCAGTCTCCCTACCCTACCGAACTCAGCCCTTGAGACGATGGCGGGATGTGCGTCTTCCACTCGCACCGGGGGCGCACCGTCCTTGGCGTTGATTCCCCAGACAACTGTTCCGGCGTACGCCTCGTTGTAGAGCATGGCGTTGATGGTGGTCTTGGCCCATCTCTTACCGTTGGTGGTGCAGATGCCCTCTGAGTTGAGGGTCCTGGTCACGTCGAGGATGCTCTTGCCCTGCAGAACCATGTCGAAGATGCGCCTGACAACTGCGTCTGATGGCGGGTTCAGCTCCAGCTTCGGTGGCTCCTTGGCCCCGTCCTAGACGTAGACCCTCCTGTATCCGTAGGGAACGGAGCTGTTCACCCAGAACCCCCTGGACACGGCTTCACGCACTCCCCTGGTTACTTCTTGGGCCAAATTTTCCGAGTAGAATTCATCGACGGACTCGATGATGGCCTCGAGGAGCTTTCCGGTGGGAGTGTCGTCCGCCTGTTCGGTGAAGGACACGACGCGGACGCCTCTGCGTCTCAGCATGGACTTGAAGGCGACGGTGTGCTCGCGCTTTCTGGTGAACCGGGAGAACTTCCACACGAGGATCTCCCTGAAGGGAGCCTCCGACTTGCTAGCCTCGTCCAGCATCTTTCGGAACTGTGGTCTGTCGGCAATGCGTCCGCTCTCTGCCTCGTCCACGTACTCGCTGGCTACGAGGTAGTCGTTCTTCTCAGCGTACTCCCTAAGCGCCCTGAGTTGTGCGGACACCGACAGGTCAACGTCCTGGCGGTCCGGCATTGGCCCCACTGGTGGACAGTGGGGGTTGTCTCGCTGGTGGTAATCGCGAACAAAATCGAAGAACTGGAACTTTCCGCTGTTCTCGGGATCGATTCGCCAATAGAGTAACGTGCCGAAAGGGTAGCCCTGCATAAGGCTATCGAACAGTCGGCATATCTGTCCGGGTCTCCACACAAACTCCCGCTGAATGGCAGGCAACACCAGATCATGCCTGTGGATCTCATCAAGAGTTTTGATTACGTATCGCCTGTTTGGTACACGTGCCTCTCCCAATTCTCTCGACGATGTTGCTCTCTCTGCGTGATATATATAATCGACAGTCGTTAGGCAGAAGGATTCAATTCGGATATTCTAGCCTTCACCGCTTTGGGAGTATAAGGGATGCATGACTCGTCGCAATTGATGTGGGATCCAATCGAGGACCGGTTCCTTGCCACTGGTAACAAGCAAATTGACAAGAGTGCAGCCGACTGGATCCGTGACACCATGCACCAGTTAATCACCGAGGCCGAAGTGATGCTGTTCTGGTGCGTCGGTCTTTTGCGGAATCTTCCAGAAGTGCGGCGCGATCTCGAATCATCTGAACACCTGCTGGACTCCCTGCCGGTTACTGTGGTGATGAGTGACCCCGAAGACTACGAATTCGACGGAAATAGAGCAATGGATCTGTTTGTGCCCAAGAGTAGGGTGCTTGAAGCATTCTCACAAGGCGGTGAAGTTGAGATTACTTATGGCAAGGCCTTCGTCATTTCTATCTACCACATGTGGGATGAACTCTCACGCCCAAAATTAGGCAGAGCGCTAGGAGTTAAGAGCACAAAAGACGTGAAAGCTGATCTGATGGGAGAATGGCGATACTTGAGGAATTGGATTGTGCACCAACATCAGTCGTCTGAGGACGAATACTTTGCCAACGCCAAGACCCTGACGGGAGCGCTGGAATTGAATCGGGGACACCCTCAAATCCGACTATGGGTACTGTTTGGGTTAGCAGTCCGGCCGAGTGTCATGCAAGTTAGACTCGACCAAAATTGAGGGGCCAGCGCAGCCCGTCATTTTGGCATCCCAGACGATCCCGAGCGTTTATTGCACTACAAGAATTGCATGACTGCGTTAAGAGAGATCCTGCCTCCGGCGGCGGGTCGGCGGGATACATCGTCTATTGCCATCACCCACAGTATGTCTCAAACACCGTAGCGCACGTTCCAATACCTGGCCCATTCCGAGGTTTCTGATGGGAGACTTTGGACCACGGTGTTGAGCAATGTCGATGGCGCCACCATAGCAAACTTTGCCGCGGGATCCCTGAGCGAGGCTCTCATCACAGCTTCTACTGTTTCATGTTCTGGCCACCGTTGAGCCAGCGGGGGCGAGGTCACCGCATTGCGGTCACAGATAACCCGATAGGCCCAGTTGCCCTCCGGGACCACCACGACGACCTTGGCCTCGTCAATTCCCAATTCGTGTTCCTGCACCATGCGGTCACCCAGCAGTCTCTGTCGCATGAGCTGGTAGAAGGGTTCATATAGGAAGTCGTCGAGGTCTGGGGCTGTATCAGGACTGAACGACGAATATGAACCATGGTAGAGCTTGGTGTACCTCAGCCTGCGAGTCTCACCACTGGCTCCACTCCCCTTGTACTCCGTCCGAGTTCTCAGGTACTGCTCGACGTACTTCCACTCCAACAGGTAGGCCCGCCTTCCTCTTCTAGCCTCGACTTTGTACAAAAGCTAGACAGAATATGAAAGCGGGATAAGCTGGGCGGACCAAACCATCACGAGAGGTACCGCCCGTGCTCATCCCGCCAGACGTCATTGTAC